>CAYWUC010000358.1:0-2627 GCA_964461395.1 uncultured bacterium | reverse complement strand
GCCATTTCGTAATTCTGCTTACACATCAAGTCGATAGTAATGGTCCTTCTCTCTTCGGGAGAGTATTTTTTGACATCTTTACTGTCTAATGTGTTTATGTTAACGGCGAAAACCAGTATCAAATATATCATTCTACTAATTTCCTGAAGTATTCTTCGATTTCTTTTTTGTACTCCCGAGGATAAGGTTCTTCGATTCTTTTCTCCAGAAGTTCCCTGAGTTTCTTCTTTTTTTCTCCTAAATCTACTGGTAAGGAGACTTTTCCCGGGCTAACGAAAATTCCGGGTTCTGATCGGCGCCTTCTTGAGGCCTCCCCTTCCCGTATGGCTTTTTCTGCCTCGAGTAATCTATCAAGAACTTTTTTCTGTCTTTCTATGAGTCTTTTGTCCAGCTTTCCCCTTGCCAGGTCATTAGCCATAGCCTCCATTTCCGCAGATAATGGTTCAAAGGCTTTTCCCATTTCTCTAAGATCTTCCGCGAGCTGTTTTTGTTTTTCTATTAAACTCTTTAAGTCTCCTCCGGGAACTTGTGAAGGTATCTCCAGAGGCATAAATTGCCCAAGTCCCTGCATAATGGCATTTTGCTGCTGAATGATTTGATTCATCGCGTTGGCTAAGCTCTGGCTATTCGGTGGAGGAGGAGAAAACAGTTTAAGTATTGCCTGTATTATTAAATCGTTAACTCTCTCCATCGATGTTCTCGGCACTTCTTTTTGTATAAGCTCAATGCTTAATTCTTCCATCTTTTCTTTTGCTCTTTTTATATCCCCGAAAACCTCCGGAGAAAAAGCGAGAGTTCTAAGAAAAAGCGCTTGTAAATCTTTTTCAATATTGGTAAGAGCTTCCAGGAGCCCTTGCTCGATTAATCCTTTAAGAAGAGAAGGTTCTTTTTCGATTAAATTATTGTGCGTGTGTAAAATAAAACCAAGTTCCCATCCTTTCTTTTTAATAGCTTCTTGTATATCCTTCCCGCCACTACGTTGCCGCAAATCATTGAGAGACATATTTAAGTTTCTTAGGTTTTCTTCTATTTTTTTTGCGCTTTCCTGATTCATTTCTCCCTTTCGCATCGAATTCGCTAAATTTTCCATTTCATCTGTAGTTTTCGTTTTTTTGAAATCAGAAGCTATTTCTTGTATTTGATCGTTTGATGATTTTTCCATATCGTTAATTAATTCTTCAAGTTCTCTTTTAAGTTCTTCTTCCGGTTTTGATAATTCTTCGGTTGTCTCAGAAGAGTTAATATCTTTTTGTTTTTCGAATATTTCCTGTGCTCTGCCGGAAAACTCATTTAGTTCCAATAATTTCTTTAAATACTCGAGGCTTTTTTTGAAGAGATCTAAAGTTTCCAATAATTCATTCTGGTTCTCGCTAATTTTATTAAGGTCTTCGCTTGAAATATTTTGATTCTCCATGATTTTGTTTAAGTTGCTCAAAAATTCTCTGACTTGCGGATTGTTAAGGAGTTCTTCAATATGTCTAATTTCTTCAGAAAATTCGGGACTTTTTATTTTTTCTGTAATCTCTGCCAGTTTTTCCATTCCTTCAATTAAATCTTTTTGTTCTGCTAACGTTTGTTTTATTTCTTTTTGATTTCTTTCACCCATTTCATTTTTGTATAAGAAATTTTCTATTTTTTCCGCTATCTCTTTTTCTGTTTCTTCAAAATTAACTGTACGTTCTTTTAGGGTATCGCTTAAATTTTTATACTCACCTAATATTTCTTCCAGAGTAGGCATGTATATAATAATGGGTGAAGAAATGGTCTTATTTCCGGCGAAATCGGTTGCTGTTGCTTTCAGTTCGAGTGTTTCCCCGGGGAAAAGATTTCCTACGTCTAAAGTTAGGGAATCTATAAAAAATTTTGCATTTCGCGGGACCAATAGCTCTTTTTTTTCTTTTCCGTAAACAAGCGCGGAAGAAAAAAGAGCGTAATCGTCTTCCGCCTGCAATATTACCGGAACCTCCATCATTTCGTCCAATTTGTATTCTTGCCCGGGGTAAACAAATTCAACACGTGGCGGTTCATCTTTTATAGGGTCGATAAAGAAATTGAAAGTATAAGAACAAAACAATGAAGAATCGACTAACTCCATTCCTAATTTACGTTTGTCTTTAACAATAAAACTACCGAAAAATCTTTTTCCTTCTACTGATTTTTGGCTGATTGCCCCTTTTATTTTACCGAGCGCTGAATTCGACATTCCGCAAAATTCGATTTTTGTCCCTTCTAAAGCCTGAATCAATATATCGTTTTCGAATTCAGATAATGTATCGGAAAAGGATTTTGACTCGAGATAATCCGGGAATTTATATCTAAGAGTTAATTGACTTATAAATAATGTAGGTATTACTTCTATCTTCTCTTTTTTGCTCTTCCAAACTCTATAGCCAACCTGTATATCGGAAGTCTCTTTTAATCTTGTCATAATAGCGAATTCTCCGTTGCCGAGAGGAGTCATTTCTTTTATCTCTTTTCCGGAAAACAGATACATCTTCCGTAATCGATCGCTTTTCGCTTTTACCAGAAAACTCTGATTCTCTTTGATTTTTTCTTTTGCGTAAACCAAAATAGGTTTTTCAGGGATTCTGCTTAAGTTTAATCCTCCGGTGAAAAAAGAAGTGAAA
>CAYWUC010000357.1:0-2500 GCA_964461395.1 uncultured bacterium | reverse complement strand
GTTTATTCGTATAATTAAAGCCTTCATACTCAGTCTTAAAGGGCTTGGAAAGAATACCAAGGTAATACTAAGGGCGCTAAATTTCTTTAAATATGGGAAAAGAGCATTTTCATTAGAACTTTTATACAAGATTTTTGTTTTTTTGGGCAAAGGTCCATATGATATAATTCATTGCCATTTTGGCCCGATAGGAGAGAGGGGTGTTTTATTAAAGGAATTAGGAGTTTTTGAAGGAAAAACCATCACTGCTTTTCATGGTAGTGATATGTCATTTTATGTAAGAAAACACGGTAGTGATGTCTATAACTTCCTTTTCGATAAAGGAGATCTTCTTCTACCTATAAGCGAGAGATGGAGGGGAAAACTTATAAAAATGGGATGTGACCAGCGAAAAATTGTGGTACATAGGATGGGCATTAATACAAGCAAATTTCGTTTTTCCCCGAGAAGTAGCAACAAGAATATTAAACTTTTAACCGTTGGGAGATTTGTCGAGAAAAAAGGTATAGAATACGGAATTAAAGCAGTTGCAAGAGAGCTCAAGAAGCATCCGAATATTGTATATAAGATTGCTGGAGATGGGCCATTAAGGTCCCAATTGGAACATTTGATAGAAGAGCTTGAAGTTGAGAATAATATAAAACTTTTGGGATGGCAAACACAATTGGATATCGCAAGATTAATACTAGAATCCAACATAATGATAGCTCCAAGCGTTACCAGTGCTGAAGGAGATCAGGAAGGAATACCCGTGATATTAATGGAAGCATTGGCTACAGGTCTGCCCGTAATTACAACTAAACATAGCGGAATATCAGAATTAGTACAAGACGGTAAATCCGGTTTTCTTGTACCCGAACGAGATGTGGATTCCTTAGTAGAAAAAATTAAATATCTTATCGAACATCCGGAAATATGGCCTGGTTTGGGTCGTGCCGGACGAAAATATGTAGAAGAGCATTATGACATCAACAAACTGAACGATAGGTTGGAGAAAATATATATTAAGCTTATTAGTTAGAGACAATAAGTCCCATGATAATAACTCATTGTTCAGTCAATTAGCGCTTGACTCTAAAACAAACTTTTCTATATTGTACTATGAGTAACAAAACCGGCATTGTGTTATTCGTTTATAATAGACCTCATCACACAAAAAAAGTTCTTAAAGGGCTTAAAAAAAATGAAATATCTAAGTTGTATATTTTTTCCGACGGTTCAAAAAACGGACAAGATCAAACACAGGTAAATGAAGTCAGAGGTTTAATAAAAAATATCGATTGGTGCGAAACTGAAATACATATAAATCTCGAAAATAAGGGGCTCGCCAATTCAATTGTTGCCGGAGTTAACTATGTTTTAAACAAACACGAAAGAATTATAGTGCTTGAGGACGATTGTGTCCCTTCTCCCGATTTTGTTTCTTTTATGGAAGCTTGTTTTGATAAATACGAGAATAAAGAGAGGATAATGAGCATAAGCGGATATTCTCTACCAATCAAAATCCCGGACAATTACAAATATGATATTTACTTTACTTATCGACCGAATTTCTTTGGATGGGGAACCTGGCGGAGAGCGTGGAATTTTTTTGAAAAGGACGAAACGCTTTTAAAAGAAATTAATGAATCCAGGAGATTTAATAAAAAGGTCGTCAGGGCAGGAGATATTTTGATTTCTTTGATAGAAGCACAATTAAAAGGAAACATTGATTCCTGGGCGGTATTCTGGGCTTTAAATATCATTAAGAGGGATTGTCTTTGTATTTACTCGGTTGAGCCCAGAGTCAAAAATATTGGCTTTGACGGATCAGGCGTACATTGTAGTCCTCAGACTAAATATGGTACAGGATTAATCAAGTATTTTAATGGGAGTTATATTTTTCCCGATGTGAATGAATTAAACGGGAAAATCTTAAGCGAATTTAAGCGTTTTTATTCAATACCATATGGAATAAAAATACGGAGAAAAATTAAAAATTTACTGAAATTTCTGCATTTATTTGTTCTGTTAAAAAAGATTAAGATCAAAATCACAGGAGATAACATTGATAACAATTATTCTCAGTAAATATATATTTCGAAATAAAAAACTAACAAGCAAACAACTAAAAAAAGCTCTCTAAAAGAATGAAAAGAAAAATAAAAGTTTGTTTTTTTGGTCTTTATGATCCTCTGTATAACAGGTATAAGGTTATAATTGAAGGATTAAAAGCTCATAAGATTGATTTTTATGAATGTTCTTTGAATAAAAACTATGGATCCTATATTAAAAACCTTGTAGTTGGAAATTTTTACTTGGCAAACAAGTACTTGAATACTAAAAAGGATTTTACTCATATTATTATATGGGGAGATAGAGCAACTGTATTCTTAGGATGGGTTGTGTCTAAATTGTGGCAAAAGACATTAATTTTCGATCCCGTAATATCAACTTACTCTACTGAAGTAGAAGAAAAAAAAGCAATTACTCCAGATTCATTGAAAGGAAAAATGCTTTT
>CAYWUC010000356.1:0-1971 GCA_964461395.1 uncultured bacterium | reverse complement strand
AATAACGGTCAAATCCAAATCTAGACCTTCTTCGGAAAGATCATAAAAATCCGATTTTGACCCGGTAATCTCCCCCAGACTTAAAGTATAATTATGCAGGACGATGTCCGTCAGCACCGTACGTCCCTTCTTGCCCCTTATTCTGATTAAAGGCCGGCTCATGATAGCCGTGTAATTTTGATAATCAACCGGATTAAACCGGTTTGCTAAAATTTGATAAAGCTGATAATGGGCTACCCCGCTGCAATGACTTTTTTGCCTGGTATAGGCAAAATCCAATCCGATTAAGAACACAGGCGCCTCTGTAATCAATCCCGCGATATATACAGCGGTTACGCCTACCGAACCCAGCGGCGGGATTCTATGCGGTAACAGATCGAACTGCTTTATTTCATCAAAAAATTTTAAAGTAATAACCATGTCTTTTGCTTCCTCTATAGTCATTTCTTCTTCTCCTAAATCCAGGTAAATTCTAGCATGTCCTTGGAAGTCCTTTCTATAGGCAGAACATACAAGAATATTGGAATAAGAATCTATATATTCTTGCTTACGATATAATATTAATCCAACCCATCCTTCTGCAGTAACTTCTTCTGCGACATCCCACTGTGACATTGGATTAGAAAATAACCTAAGAGAAATTATACGAGAAAAAGTCCGTTTAGCTTCTTTAATCGTATATCTTTCACGTTCGTAGTGGTCTTTGTAAACCTCTTCGAAATAGGTCGGGAACGTATAACTATTGATCATACTACTGATTTCATTTAAACTATCTAATTTAAAGTGTAAATGTAAAGTAATATCCGTATGATCTCCGTAGGGCCCCATGCTAGATGCATAAGGTATGTAAAAATCTTTAGGCGTACAAATAGAAAAATCAAAGATTTTAAGCTCCGAGCATTTTTTTTTGATATTCGCATTATCCCTATTGGAATAATCTACTTCCACATAAGTGGGACCTATAATCGAATAGCGTGAATACCATTTCTTATAATTGGGAAATAAAATCGAATAGTATAAATACAATGAACCAATCATAACAAACAAAACAATTAAGATATTGCAAATAAATAACACTATGACCTCGGCTGAAGCTATAGATATAGCCCTTCTAGCCCAAACGTTATATTCTTTAAATCTCTTTAAATAGTTTAAAAGCTCCTTTTTAATCGGAAGTAAGAGGATTACGAATAATACAATGTAGGGAATCAAAAGAATTCCATTTAGCTTTCGATTATAAAAAGCTGGTTCATACGCAATAAACAGTAATATTCTATATAATATTTCACCTGTTACAACCAGTAAAGCAAAAATCTTAGCCCAGGGTTTTGATTTTAAAAGACCTAATCCGGCAATGAAAATTAAAGATGTGAAAAAAAGTACTAATAAAAAGTCGCCAAACGAACTAGCAATCCCTTGATTGGAAAGCGTTGGGCTATACCAAATGAGAGCAAAATATTTTAAAACCTCGCCACCAGGGAAATTCTTTGGCAATACATAATAAGTCCAATTCCCACAAGAGGCGATAATGAATATCAGTCCTAGTGTTTTAGAAATTTGTTTATTATTATCCATATTTAATTACCTCATAAATATTACTGAAAAAGTATGTATTTTATTCAATGATGTCAAGGATGAAGGGTGGAAAAGTATAGAGCCCCGAGCCTTTATAAAATCCTAAGTTTACACTTTTGTCCGGAACAAAAGTGTAAACTTAGGAAATATTATATAAGCTTTATAAGAATTTAAGGGAAAAAGAATCCTGTATATCTGCGTTTATCTGCGTCCTATTTCAGATACCAGGTACCGGGTTCCAGTTTTGAATGGTTGGTTCGTTGGATCGTGGGGTCGAGACTTTAGTGAATCGGTATATCCGTGAATTCGTGAATTAGTACCACTCCCTTTCCATATTTTACTGATAACATAATTTACCAATTTACCGATAACTAAGATTTCCACCTAACGTCCTAA
>CAYWUC010000355.1:0-2522 GCA_964461395.1 uncultured bacterium | reverse complement strand
TTTAACTGTAAACTTAAGAAATTTTCCCGGTATATCGGGAAAAATTTGAGCCTGCTCAATACCCTGAACCTGAGACGAAAAACTCATAATTTTCACCACATCACTAACTTTAGCCGTGGCAACTACAACAGGGACTCCTTCATCCTTCTCTACATTCTTCTCGGAAGCTCTTTTCAATCTTATCAATCCGGGTACAGCCAGAATCAAAACAAGAATTAAAATAAAAATCCATTTTTTCATAATTCCTCCTTATCCATCATTGTGGCAATTTTAATTTGTTCTTTTGAAACAATTAGATTATACTGAGCGTTAAGATGGGAAAATTCCGCGCTTTTATAACCCAACTCTATATCCTTATACTCTAGAGAAGATATATAACCGGCTTTGTATTGCTTATCAGCCATTCCATAAGATTCCTTAGCCCTTTTTAACTGCTCTTCGGCAAGTTCTAATTTCTGCTTGTTTAAACGGTAAGCAAGAAGCTGATTTTTCACATCCATTTTTATACCTTCTCTAACAATCTTTTCTCTTATAACCGACTGCTCGATTGAAAGCCTGTACTTACTAATCTTATTTGTTCTCGAAAAACCCTGGAAAATCGGCAATGAAACAGCTATTGTCGCCGCCATATCGTTGTCCCATTCATTCGTGAAACCCACCGGCTTATCATAAGAAAAACTCCCGATAAATACTATATCAGGAAAAAAAGCAAGGTATTGTAAAGATTTACCAAGCTTCGCGACTTCATTTAATTTTTCCATGCTTTTAACCTCTGGTCTCCCGCTTAAGGCGAGACTATTCAATGAATCCAAATTAAAAGTATCGATATCGATACCGATTTCTCCTGAAACATCGATAACCGTATCCAAAGGAAATCCCAATATCATGTTCAAAGCGGATTTTGCTTGTTCGACACCATTACTTACATTTAGTAATTCTGTTTTATTTCTGTTAAACTCAGTTTCCGCGGAGAGTAAATCTAGCTTAG
Source organism: uncultured bacterium (assembly GCA_964461395.1). Taxonomy (GTDB): domain Bacteria; phylum Hydrothermota; class UBA3072; order UBA3072; family UBA3072; genus JAFGHJ01. Next base: position 1,534 of record CAYWUC010000355.1, on the reverse strand, counting down.
TTATTCTACCCTGATTATACTGAATGCGCGCGGTTCTCAAGTGGTCCTCAGACCGTTCAAGCGCGCCTTCCGCTATTCCTAAACCTTCTTCTGCAACTACAACTCCATAGAATACAGTCACCAGATCTTTAACTAAATTAATTTTATCGGTTTCATGCTGAAAAACCTGAATGTCTTTACTCCTCTCCCCAATTTCTTTGGCTACAAATCTTTTACCGAAAGTAAAGATAGGAAACGCTACCTCAAGAGAATTTCTATAATTGTTAGCATAACCGAGAGAAATATACTCCGTACCTCCGTCTCCGGTCGGCATCTCAAATTGGGGCACACTTAAAAGCCTTGTGTAACTCGACTGCAAACTTACTGTGGGATAAAAAGACGCCCATGATTCCCTCATCGCAATCTCAGCTTTTCTCACTTCGAGTTCCGATATCTCCATATCTCTATTTTTATCCAATGCTATCTTTTTCGCTTCTTCAAAAGTTAAAGAAAAAGAAGATAATGAAAACATAAAGAGAAGAAAAAAACCAATCCTAAATTTTAGCATTCAACCTCCTTTCTAACTCCATCCAAAAGAATAGAAAGAGCAGTATTTTTTATTGTTCCGGATTCAGATTCTTCAACAGCCATAATCAAGGAAACAATTATTTCATAAACATCATGCAAATTTAACCTACTATCAGGCAAATATCTCTTAATAACACTCACCGCCTCTTCCTCAAGAGAATCAATCATTTCGGCAATTGATTCGTTAATTTTTTTAAAACATTCAATGGGAATGTTTGCCCCCCTCATACCTTTTTGAACTTTACCAAACCTACTGAAAAATTCATCCCCACGTATAAATTCTTCAAAATAATCAAAAATTTCCGAAATAACCTCTTCGAAACTCTTTCCTGATCCAATTATTTTCCTGACCTGTTCAAAAATCTCTCTATGAGCTTTTACGAAAATTTCAACAAAGAGGTCAGCCTTAGATTTAAAATACAGATATAACGTACCCTTTGCGACACCACAAGCTTCCGCAATTTCATCTACAGCAACAGGATGATAACCCTTTTCCGCAAAGAGTTTTTTCGCTTCTGCCATAATTCGATTCTTTCTTACTGACTGGTCAGTCATAACGCTGTTTATTATACGCAAGTTATATTGTTTGTCAAGGGGTAAAGTAAAAATTAGCGATAAAGCCATAAATTTTCAATCTTTTCTTATTATATTTTTCATGCTTCAAAATTCCACCATAGAAAACCATTGGAAAAAGACCCATTTCTGAGATTAGAATTGCCTATTATTTCTTTTGCCTGCGCATAAGTCAAAGCATTATTTATCTCTTTTTCAAAAACACCTAACCAGGATTTTCTTAGATCTTTTATAAAAAGATGCCCTTCGGGTTTTAAAATCCTTTCAATTTCATTCACCATAGAAAGCGGCTCATTCACCCAATGAACCATGTTTACACTAAAAACCACAACAAAAGAACCGTTTTCAAAAGACATTTTTTCAACATTTTCTTTTTTAAATTTTAACCGATTTT
>CAYWUC010000354.1:0-1915 GCA_964461395.1 uncultured bacterium | reverse complement strand
GTAAAAAATAATTTAAGAAAAGTAATTATGGGTAATAATATCGGAACTATTATAAAAGGAGGAAGAAATGGATAAGGAACTCAAGAAAGAATTAGTTGAGAAAATGGAAAAAACGTTTTCAATAGTTTCTGAAGAATTTGCTAGTATTAAAACCGGAAGAGCTTCTCCTGCGTTAATAGAAGGAATAAAAATCGACTATTATGGCACAAAAGTCCCCATAAATCAACTCGCATCCATCGCAGTGCCCGAAGCACATCTTATGGTAATTCATCCTTTTGATGAAAAAGCCATAAATAATATCGAAAAAGCTATAATATCATCGGATTTGGGACTAAATCCTTCCAACGATGGTTCGATACTTCGGATTCCTATCCCCCCTCTAACCGATGAAAGAAGAGATGAGTTAAAAAAACTTGTTCACCGTCTTGCCGAAGAGGGTAAAGTATCATTACGAAATATAAGAAGAGATGTTATAAAAGATATTCAAGATAAAGCAAAAAAAGGGGATATAACAGAAGACGATGAAATCAGATACAAAGACGAAATTCAAAAAGTAACAGATCATTACACGGAAAAAGTAAAAGATATTCTTATAAAAAAGGAAAAAGAAATCCTTGATGGATAACGACATTATTCCCGAACATATAGCTATCATAATGGACGGAAACGGCAGATGGGCAAAAGAAAGGTCATTTCCGCGCCTTCAGGGGCATCTCGCGGGGGTAAACACTGTGAGAAAGGTTACAGAATACTGTTTAGACTTTAATATAAAGTATTTAACTCTATACGCTTTTTCTCGTGAAAATTGGGATAGACCAGAAGAAGAAGTCAAAGGATTAATGTCACTTTTTTCCAAGGTAATTAGAGAAGAAATAGATGAATTAAAGAAAAACAGAATAAGGGTTCGTTTTTTAGGTAACATTGAACAACTCCCCAAGGATGTTAAAGAAGCGGCAACGTATATCCAAGATAGCACTAAAAACTGCGATAAAATGAGTCTCATACTCGCGTTTAACTACAGTGGCAGAACGGAAATAATTGAAGCGGCTAATAAAGCCATAGAAAAAGGTGAAAAAGTAACAGAAAAAACTTTTAGAGAATTTTTACTGTTACCAGATGTACCGGACCCGGATCTTTTTATTAGAACAAGCGGAGAATTAAGAATTTCTAATTTTTTACTATACCAAATAGCTTATACGGAACTTTTTTTTACAGATACTCTATGGCCAGATTTCGGTAAAGATGATTTTATTAAAGCTCTAAACTCTTATAAGAAGCGAGACAGAAGATTCGGGAACATACGTTAAACTTAACTCGCCGCTGGACAACAGCAATACTCTTTACCCCGGCTCTTATTTTGATAGCCCGAGCTGGCGGAATATATTTCTTGTTTCTTATCGAATTGGGAATTTTTTTAGGAGTCTATGAATTCTGCGACATCTTAAGAGAACGGGGACTTACTCCATACAAAAATCTTGCTATAATTTCTTCTTTAATTTTAGGGTTAAACGCATATTTTCAAAGCCATCTTTTTACAGTCATAACTATTACCGCACTTGTATTTGTTGTATCATGCGCGGAATTGTTCCGGCCAAAAAAAGAACAAGCAATATTTCATCTTTCCGGTACCGTTTTCGGCGTTATTTATGTGGGATGGTTATTCAGTCATCTCATACTCTTAATGCAAATGCCTGAGGTTCTGGAATCCTTAAGCTATAAAAATATTTTTGGGATTGAAATACGTCTTGGGACAAGCCTTGCCTTACTTCCTTTTGTTCTCACCTGGATTAATGACGCAACTGCTTTTTTTGTGGGCAGAAAATTCGGTAAAAAGAAATTTTTTCCTTCAATTTCACCTAAAAAAACATGGGAAGGCGTTATTGGAGGAATGTTTGCGGCAATTGGGGCGGCTTTT
>CAYWUC010000353.1:0-1534 GCA_964461395.1 uncultured bacterium | reverse complement strand
CAGCATTTTTTTAGCTTGATCCCATCTTGCCGAAACCAATTTGAGTTTTCTAGCGGCTTCCTTTTTCCTTTTTACTACCGCCCTCGTCTTGGTTAATTTGGCTTCCAGTTCCTTATATTCTTTTTCTCTGGTGGTTATTTTCGCCTTGTTTTCCTTTATCACTGTAAACCACATACCGCAGCCTATTAAGATAGCAAGGGCAAATACAATTATAGAACCCTTCATTCCTTTCAATTTTCACCTCCATGAGTAATCTTCCCGGACAACTGAAAACCAATAACAGAATGCTCTTTTTCCTCGGTTTCTCTGATCTCATCTAATTTAACGCTATTAAAATAAGAAGAAGCATTTAATTTATCCATAAAATTTGAAATCATGTAATTTGAGAAGGTTTTTCCGTTTAACTCAAAATGCAGATTTTTTTCTTCAAATTTAATAAGCCACATATATTCCGGCTTCAATTTGTTAAGTTCATCCATAACGTGAAAATGCAAAGAACGCCCTTTGTTTAGATCTTGCACAAGCGTTACCCACTCTTTAAGCTCTCTCTGACGATTTTCAAGATCTTCGACCATTTTTCTTTCCTTCTCTAGCGCCACAAGCTCCTGTTGCGCTGCCCCTATATTATTGCTTAGATCTCGAAGAGTTTTTTGTTGAGCTAAGTATATAATAACGCATATTGCTATAACCCCACCCAAAACCAAAACCGAAACTATCATATCGAGTTTAGGAATTCTCAAAGCAGGTTTTTTAAACTTTTTTTCTCTTACCTTCTTTCGTTGTTCCTCAGGTACCAAATTGATTTTTATCATATTATATCCCCCTAAGAGCTAACCCTAAAGCAAGGGCAAGGACTGGAGCATCTTTTTCTATTTGCACTTTAATAAAAGGAGATTCACTATCGTATTCAAATTTAATAAACGGATTTATAACTTCTGTATGACCTCCGAATCGCTCCTCCAAAAATTGGGGCAGCCCTGAAATAAGACTTCCCCCACCACTTATCACAATTTCGTTAAAATTCTCAAAGCCCTCCGGAAGATACGGCAAAATTCTTTCTATAGCTACTCCGAGATCGTCCTGAAAACTCTCCATAGCATTCTGATAAGCGTATTGATCAACATCTTCTTTTTTGCCGGATTTTATTATATCCATTGCACGCTCTCCATCTATTCCGGCTTCTCGCTGCAAAGCCTGTATTAGATTATTAACAGAAGTTGATACTGAACGCGTAAAATGATTTACCGAACCGGAAATAAAACTCATCGTAGTGGATTGAGCTCCAATATCAAAAAGCCCTACCAACTTGTTCGGCTTTACCGTATAATTGAACTCAAATATATTCTGGAGTGAAAAAGCTGCTATGTCTAACATTATTGGCTCAAGACCAAGTTCTCTAAAAAGATTCATCCTCGCATCTACCGTATCTCTCTTTGCCCCCACAAGGAGAACTTCCATCGAATCCTCACCGGCATCAGGATTGACAATTTCAAAATCCAAAGAGATATCTTCAATGTCGTATGGAATATACTGC
>CAYWUC010000352.1:0-2289 GCA_964461395.1 uncultured bacterium | reverse complement strand
TTTTGGCTTCCGGGTGAATCTCTTCTCGCATTGTTACTTTTTTCTTTCGACTATCGCTGCCGCGAAAGAGCCTTCCGCGACCATTTGTTCTTCGACATACGATTTTCCTTCTAATTTGCAGAAATTGCTTCTAAACGCGGTGAGTTTGACTTTATGTTTTAGAACATCGCCCGGTCGCACGGGATTTCTGAATTTCGCTTTATTAATAGTAGTAAAATAAACATTTGAATCTTTAGGGTTTTTGAACTTGTTTAAAAGTAAAAATCCTCCGGCTTGAACCATCGATTCAACTATTAAAACTCCCGGCATTATTGGGTCCGAGGGGAAATGTCCCTGAAAAAAAGGTTCGTTGAATGTCACGTTTTTTATCCCTATAACTTCGTTCTCACTTATCATTTCGACTTTATCGATTAACAGAAAAGGATATCGGTGAGGCATGATTTCAAGTATTTTTTCAATATCGAATATCATTTTAGCTCCTTATTTATTTTTTTTAACAATTGATAATGCAATAAATGACCTCCTCTAAAAACAAAGTATCTCCCTATAGGTATGGGCCTTATGAGATAAAGTTCTCCGAGTAAATCCAGCACCTTGTGTCTTACGGCTTCGCCGGGTAACCGGGCTTTGTTTAAGGTTCCCTTTTCTGTATAAACCAGGGTGTTTTCTTCCGAGGCTCCCAGAGCAAAGCCTTTTTTATTTAATTCTTCTTTCCACGACAGCATTCCGTAGGTTCTGCAGTTTGCTATATCCTGGAAGTTTGAATTTCCGTCAAAAAGATATTCCTGATAGTAAAGCAACGGATGATTATAAGAAATGATATAACGAATTTCAAGATGATCTGAAGGCGCGCACGAAGCAAAGCAGCCTTTTCCTTCGACAACGATATTTTTTTTAAGGTATCTTTCTTTTTTTTCGTGTTTTAATTCTTTTATACCTGTTTTTTCTATTGCTGTTATAAAAGGATTGGCGCTGCCGTCTAAAGCCGGTATTTCTTCACCTTCGAGATGTATCCGGATGCAATCGATCCTGCAGGCGCAAAGAGCGCTCATAAGATGTTCTATGGTCCTTATTCTCTGACCGTTTTCGACAAGAGTAATTGCCCGGTCGCAGTATTCTACTTTATCCAGTGTTGCCGGTATTTTCTCCCCGTTTTTAATGAATACTATTCCTTCTTTTTTTTCCGGTTGTAAAATTATTTTAGATTTTTTCCCGCTGTGGACTCCTGTTCCTGAAATTTCGACGGAGGTTTTTATTGTTCTTGTTTTCATTTTATGAATCGTTCGATTCTTTTTTTCAGGCCGTTCTTATCCATGTGAATCGATTCTAACAGTTTATCTTCCCTTCCGTGTTCGATAAAGCGGTCGGGGACACCTATCGTTAAAACTTCCTTTTTTAAAGAATTGCTGTTAAGAAGTTCCAGAACCGCGCTTCCGAAGCCTCCTGCTACCACGTTTGTCTCCACGGTTATAATTTTCTTGCTCTTTTTCGCGAATTTAATGATCGTTTTTTCATCCAGAGGTTTTACGAACTTCGCGTCGATGATTGTTGGATTGAAATTCTTAAGCTCTTTTGCTACTTTGAGAATTGAATATACTATGGGTCCTACAGTTAATATCAATATATCTTTTCCTTTTCTCAAAATTTCAGATTCTCCGATGGGGATAGCTTTAATTTCTTTAGGTTTTTTGACTCCGACGGATTGACCTCTCGGATAACGTATTGCCGATGGGCTATCGGTGTTTAAAAGAGCGGTTTTAAACATTCTCTTTAATTCTATTTCGTTTCTGGGAGCCATTACAACAATATTTGGAATCATCCTCAGGTAAGAAAGGTCAAAAACCCCATGATGTGTAGGTCCGTCCCCCGGAGTGAAACCTGCTCTGTCCAGACAAAAAATTACCGGTAATCCCTGAAGAGCAATATCGTGTATTATCTGATCTAAGCATCTTTGAAGAAAAGTGGAGTATATAGCGCATACCGGACGTAAGCCCTCACAGGCAAGTCCGCCGGCGAAGGTTACGGCGTGTTGTTCCGCTATGCCGACGTCGAAAAATCTATCCGGGAATTTTTCTTTGAAAGTTGTAAGCCCTGTACCCTTTGTCATAGCTGCTGTTATCGCGATTATATCTTTATTGTTCCCGGCTTCTTCTACGATTGTTTCTCCGAATACCTTCGAGTATGAGGGAGGGCCTTTCTTTTTTGTTACTTTTCCTGTTTCGTATTCAAAAGGTCCTATTCCGTGAAAAAGAGAAGGATTCTCGCAGGCTGGTTCATAGCCTTTACCTT
>CAYWUC010000351.1:0-2270 GCA_964461395.1 uncultured bacterium | reverse complement strand
AGCTATTTTATATTTGTATTATCTTGATAAATTTCCCGATGATATAGAAAGAATAAAAGAGTTAACGAAAAACCTTTCTCCTGTTTTTGCTTTTGCTCTTGCTAATTCTCGTCTTTATCAGAGGCTCGATAATACAATGAGGGAACTCAGAATTTCTTATGAAATGAACCGGGCAATGATTTCGAGTTTGGATGTTAATGATCTTATCGGAGAAATCGTAAAGCAAATAACTACACATTTTGGATATGAAATTACAGGAGTTTATCTTGTTGATGATGACGGAAAGTATGCAACCCTCGAGTGGACTGTAGACGCGATAAAATCTTTTAGAGGAACTAAAATCAAAATAGGAGAGGGTGGGATAATAGGCAGGGTGGTCGAATCGGGTCAGCCCTATTACGCGGCTGATGTTTCTATGGTTCCTTTCCACGGTCCGCAGGAGTTTAAAAAGAAATCCGAATTTTCGATTCCATTAAAGATAAGAGAAAAAATTATAGGTGTTCTTGATATCGAAAGCCTTCGCAGAGATGATTTTCCTAAGTCGGTGAGAAATTTACTGGTAGCTCTTGGAGCGCAAATTGCTGTCGCGATCGAACGTTCGAGACTTTTTGAAGAAACTAAAAGACTTTCAACCGAAGATCCGTTAACTGGAGCTATCAACAGAAGAATCATGGAAGAGGAATTGACGGAGCAAATTTCAGAAGCGAAATTAAACGATGAGGAATTTGCCATCCTATTTTTGGATCTTGATAATTTTAAAGAGTTTAATGATTCATATGGACACCAAATTGGAGATGAGGGGCTTAAATCTCTTGTTAATACAATAAAGGGGAGTTTACAGGAGAGTGATTTGCTGGGCAGATATGGAGGAGATGAGTTTATTTCTATTTTACCCAATACCGATATGCAAAGGGCTGTACAAGTGGCAACTCAAATGCTTAAGGGTGTTCGAGAAAATGAATTGTTTAAAGGGTTAACTCTTTCAATCGGAATCGGAGTTTTCCCTTATGATGGAAAAGATCTTGTGGGACTCGTCAGATATGCTGATAATGCCTGTTATCTTGCTAAAGAAAAAGGCGGTAACAGGGTTGAATTCGCCACTGAAAGAGAGCCTAAGGAAAAAGAAATTTTTTGAAAGGATTTTTTTGTTTAAATTCCACTTCATACTATATTATTCAGCAAATTTTGATAAGTTTTCTCGTTTGTTTATAAAGTGTGAAACAAAATACATATATCCGAAACGGATTACATTGTTACAGAAAAACAAGTTATTGCTTATGAAAGGTTTAATTTAAGGAACAAAATTTGTATAACAAATAAAAAGGAGGATAGATGAAGCATAAGGGTTTTACGATTATTGAGTTAATAGTAATTATTGTAATAATAGGTATCCTTACGATGTTTTCGATACCTGCTTTTCGTGGATTATATAAAAAAGGCAGGTTAGAACAAACCAGGAATGAAGTTGTCGCTTTTTACCAGAGGGCAAACCGGTATGCTGCCAATGATGGTGTAAATTATATATTAGAAGTTGACGTGATCGATGATTCGCTGAGATGTATGAAAGAGGGGTTGGCTACTGTAAAAGATAGAATGGGAATGGGTTCAGAGCTTGATATATCTGATTCAACCGGTGCTGCCATAACTTTTACTATTCAGGCTGACGGTTTTGTTAAAGATAACAGCAGTTTAAGGGTTTTTGAAATTTATGATAACGAAACAAAAAAAACATTGGAATTTTATATTTCGCCGCTTGGAGTAATGGAGGTGAATAAAAAATGAAGAAAAATAAAGGTGTAACTCTTATCGAACTTATGGTAAGTTTTTTAATATTTGCGGTTGTAATAGCCGGAGTAGCCGCGTTTAATGCTCGAAACACAAAGGTAGTTGTGCGTTCTGAAAGAAACGCGAAGAGAACTCTTTTGCAAGAAAGCGCTATCGAAGAGTTTAAAGGTTGGCTTAAGGCGGCGTCGGTGCCGGGTTCGAGATTCGATGGTATTTGGGCTGATAGTTCTGTTGGGGATGTTTTTTTTGATATAACGGATCCTGAAACGAATATCGGAGTGAGGTTGGAAATAGATTCATTTATCCCAAATAAAGATAGTGCCAGTGTTTCTGACGCAGGAGTCTGTTTGCAAGTAAGAGTAATATCGAATGACCCTGATTTAAATATTAATGATACAATAATAACTTACATTTCCCGTCATGATTAGGAGGAAGTATGAATAAGAAAGGATTTACACTTGTTGAATTAATGGTCTCGATACTTA
>CAYWUC010000350.1:0-6619 GCA_964461395.1 uncultured bacterium | reverse complement strand
ACTTTTCTTTCTATCAGTCTTAGTCCTTCTTTTAATCTGCCTATTTCTGCTCTTGTTTGGCTTTCCCTATCGGTTATTTTTTCTTTCTTTTTTTCTACTGCGGTGAGTTCTTTTTCCGCTTCTTCTTTTTTGTTTTTAATTTCTGATTGCTTTTTATACTCGCCTGCGAGCGTTTTTCCTACGTTTTCGTTTTCTTTTTCTTCTTCCGTGATTGTTTTCTTTATATTTTTAATTTCTTCTTTCGCGCTATTTAAATTGTTTTCTATAGATTCTATTTTTAATTCTACACGGCTGATTTCAAATTCTATCTTGGCTTTTTCCGCCGCGATTTTTTCCCTTTCGCTATTTTCTTTTTTTACTTTATTTTCAAGCTGGTTAAGGCTGTCTATTATCTCATTTCTCTTTTTTTCGAGTATTCCAATTTGTTTTTCGAGTTCTTTTTCCTTTTCGGTCAGTTCTTTTTCTTGTACCCTCCGCATCAATATGCCTTCTTCATTTTTGGAAAGGATGACAAAATTCTCGTTCAGAATATCACCGTTTTTAGTAACCCAACATCCGCCTTTTTCTTTTGCGTTTTTTAGAGCTTCTTCGAGAGTTTCTGCTAAGTTATAGTTGGATAGTTCTTTTTTTAGAAGATTGGCGAATTTTCCCGATACAACTCCGGCAAGTCCTTTATCTTTTATTGTTTCTTCTTTACTTTTTATAGCGAAAATTCCGCCTTTTAATGATTCTTTTTTGATGAATTTTAATACTTCCTCTATTTCATTTAATTTCCCGACTGAACTTTTTATTTTCTCCCCGATTATTGCTTCCACAGCGGTTTCGTAGCCTTTTTTTACTTCTAAATTATCCGAAAGTGAAGATAGGTTAAATTTCTGATTAATTCTCTTCATGTCTTTTGTTATTTCAATATCTTTATTTCTGTAAAATTCGATTTCCTTTTTTGTCTTTTCTCTTTCGGATACGATTGTCGTTAATTTTCTAATGATTGCGGTCTTTTCATTTTCATTATTTTCTATCGATTTATTCAGGTCGTTAACTATTTTTGTGTTTTCTTTTAATGTTTTCTCGACTTCTTCTATTTTTTCCTTTAGTTCTTTTATTTTTATCTGTTTTTTTTCAATTTCTTCTTTATTCCCTTCCTGGTTTTCTGTGAGGGAAAGAATCCTCTGTTTTTGTTCTTCTTTCCTTACAGATAAAGAGATTTCTTTTTCTCTTAATGTTCCTATTTCAGAATTAATTTCTGAATATTCCGTATCGATTTTTTTAATTTTTTCTCTGTGAGCTTGTATTTGGGTATTTAGTTTTTCTTCGGAATTTTCGATATCATCCATTGCCTCTTGTAATTCTTCTATAACGGAATCGATATTTTCAGGAAGATCTTTAGTAAAGTTATCTATATGTTTTAGTTCACCTATGTTACCCGCTTTCTTTTCTCTTAAAGACGTTACTTTTTCTTGAATATCCTGTGTTTCATTCCCTCTTTCTCTGTATTCTTCTCTTTTCTCTTTTAATTCTTCTTCGCCTATTTTTATTTCGCTTGAATATTTGTTTATTATGCTCTGTGTTTTATCGATTTTTATGTTAAGTTCGTCTGTAGTATTTTCTATTTCTTTTAAAATGTTTTCTATGCTGAATAAATTATTTTTTGCTAAGATAACTGATTTTTCCTTAAGTTCTTCCTTATATTTGTGATACCTTTGTGCACTGTTTGCCTCGGTTTTTAAAGAGCGTGCGACACTTCTTTTCTCCCTCAGAATGATTTCCACTTTTTCAAGAGAGTCAGATACGGAGTTAAGCTTATTTTGCGCTTCTTTTCTGTCGCCCCTGTATCTTTTTATACCGGAAATAGATTCAAAAATCTCTCTTCTAAGTTCCGAGTCCGAGATAAGAAAATCTTCAACCAATCCCTGATTTAGAATGGCGGACTTTAATCCGGTGTTAGCAAAGAGATTTTGTATGTCCCGGAGGCGGCAGGAGGTATCGTTTATAAGGAATTCTCCTTCACCCGAACGAAAAAATCGTCTTTTTATTTCTATCTCATCATAGTCTATTGGGATTCCTCCGTTATTTTCGAAGGTTAGAACAACTTCAGCCATACCGACAGAGGATCGTTTATCTGTGCCTGTAAAGATAAGATCTTCCATTCCTTCCGCTCTTAAGGATTTGACACTCATTTCTCCCAGGGTCCATTTTATAGCATCGATTATATTACTTTTACCGCAGCCGTTGGGACCAACAAACGCGGTGATACCTTCTTTTAGATCAAATGAGGTTTTCTTTGGGAAGGATTTGAATCCTGATAATTTAATTTCTTTTAAACGCATATCGATTTTAATTTATAAAAACGGTTGAAATAGTCAAGAGGATTAAACTCTTGCAAAGATGAAAAAAGATTCCCTTGACTTATTGTAAAGGTTTTTTATTATGTATGGAACTATTAAATTTAAAAATAGCGATTTGTTTTGAAATCTATATAATCTCAAAAGAAACTTCACGAGAATATTTTGTAGAGAGATTATTTATCCTAATTAAACTTTTTTAATAGGGGGTTAATTTTGAAACGTTTAATACTTATTGGTTTGTCAGTTTTACTCTTGTGTGCGGGTTTAGTTACTATTAGTTGCAAAAGTGAATCTAAGGAAGGCAAATCCGGAGAAGTAAAAACAAGCACGGAACTCAATGATTCTATTTTTGTGGAAATTATCGTTAAACAAGGTTTAATGATGCAGAAATATCAACTCCAGGGACAACAGGCAGAAAGTGATAGTGTGAGGCAACTTATATTAGATGAATTTAAAGCGGAAATAGAAAAGATGTTGAGCGACTATGGCGTTTCCGAAGAACAATTTAAAGCTTATGCGGAAGAGATAGAAAGTGATTCAGAAAGAGTAAGGGAACTTCAGGAAAAAATTGTAAGCAAATCAAAAAAGTTGATGATGGAAAAGAGCGAAGATGCTGGCAAACAGGTTGACGAGAAAACCGAGAAATAGGTTTTTTACTTCCTAATTAGTAAGTAATTACTACAAAGAAATAAAAAGCGCAGAGGAAAACATTTTTTCTCCGCGCTTTTTTCTCTGTGCTCTCCGTGGTTCCGTGTGAAATTGATTCTTTTGGGGAGGTGTGGGTTTAGCTGTCAGCCGTAAGCTGAAAGCTGTGAGCGGTTTATCGTCTTGACAAATCAAGTTATTTTTTTAATATCAATAAACTAGATATTTAATGAGTTTATTCGTAAGTTTCAACTTAAAGGAGGATACATGAAGCTTGATGATATCGAAATATCGAGGGCGATTATCGAAAATTTCTATAAGAAATTAATTGATTCTCTGGAATTGGATGTGGCTCTTGTGGGGGCGGGTCCTTCTAATCTTATGGCTGGAATACTTTTGGGCGAAAAAAAAATTAAAACGGCTATTTTCGAATCCAAACTTGCTCCGGGTGGTGGTGTATGGGGTGGTGGTATGATGTTTAACGAAATTGTTGTGCAGGATTCGGCGCTGCATCTTTTTGATAAGGCCGGTGTGGAATATAAAAAGAAGAAAGAAGGATATTATACTGCCGATAGTGTGGAATTGGCTTCTACTTTGATATCTAAATGTGTTAAATCAAAGGTAAAAATATTTAACCTTATAAAAGTAGTAGATGTGATGTTCAGAGAAGTTAAAGGAATAAAAAAGGTTAATGGACTTGTTCTGCAGTGGTCGCCTGTAGAGCATATAAATTTACATGTCGATCCCCTAACTATAAGAGCTAAATATATTGTTGACGGAACCGGCCACCCCGCGGAGGTGTGTTCCGTTCTTTCCCGAAAGATGGGGGTCCAGCTCGATAGCAGTACCGGTAAAGTTATCGGTGAAATGTCTATGTGGGCGGATAGGGGAGAGGAATTAACTGTTGGTAATACTTCAGAAGTTTTCCCCGGTCTTTTTGTAACGGGTATGGCTGCGAATGCTGTTAAGGGAAGTCCCCGTATGGGTCCCATTTTCGGAGGGATGCTGCTTTCAGGAGAAAAGATTGCCGGGATTATTTCAGAGAAATTGCGTAAAAATAAATAAAAAATTGCAAAAGACTAATTTCGGAGCTTACGTTATAACAAGTAAAAATCATGTGAAAACAGCAGCGGAAGCATGTAAGGGTGGTGTTCGTATTCTTCAGTACAGGGATAAATATTCTAAAAGAAATGAAATGTTGAAAGTCGCCGATGAAATCAGAGCAATTACAAAAGAGTACAATGTACTGTTTATTGTTAACGATTTCATCGATATCGCATTAATATCCGGAGCCGATGGGGTTCAACTCGGGCAGGATGATATTCCGCTGGAAAGAGCAAGAAAAATAACGCCGGATAATTTCGTTATTGGTATTTCCGCACATTCATTAGCACAGGCAGTAGAAGCGGAGAATAAAGGAGCCGATTATATTGGAATCGGACCTGTATTCTCGACACCGACGAAAAGAGATTATAAACCTATTGGGATTTCGACCGTTAAGGAAGTACTTTTTCGTGTGAATATTCCTGTTGTAGCTATAGGTGGATTAAATCTCGAAAATATCAAAAAATTGAAAAAAATAGGCGTTAAAAACGCCGCGATGGTGCGTATGTTTCAGGGAAATACCATGGAAAAAGTCAAAAAGGTGAATTTTCTGCTGAAAGTGTAGAAAAATCCCTTGACATTAAGGAAATACTATATAGATTGAGTAAAAAGGGAGTTAAATGATGGCTAAGGATTTAATCGAAATCAGGTGGCACGGCCGCGGTGGGCAAGGTGCGAAAACTGCAGCTTTACTATTCGGAGAAGCCGCCATCGATACAGGGATGTATATTCAGGCATTTCCTGAATACGGTCCCGAAAGAACCGGGGCGCCTGTGAGTGCATTTAACCGTTTGAGTAAAAAACCTATAAGGTTGCATAGCGGTGTTCAAAACCCCTCTATTGTACTGGTTCTTGATCCAAGTTTACTTGCTACAGTTGATGTTCTTGATGGTTTAGATGAGGGCGGTATTCTTATAGTTAATACATCTGAATCTGCAAAGGATATAAGAAAGAAATTATCTGTCAATCCAAAAGTAAAAGTCTACACACTTGATGCTTCAAAGATAGCAATGGATAAGATAGGACTGAATAAACCCAATACACCGATGCTCGGAGCGTTGTCCAAAGTTTCCAATATCCTGGATTATAATAAAATGCTAAAAAGTATAGAGCACAAGCTAAAGATTAAATTCAGAGGTAAACCGGAAGAAATAGTGACAAAAAATATGAAAGCAATAAAAACTGCTCATGAAGAGACGAAGGGAGAAAGCTGATGGCGAAAAAAAAGGAAGGATGGAAGGAACTTCCTATAGGTGCAATTATAGTTGAGCCCGGTTCCAGCGAAAAATTCAAAACGGGAGATTGGAGAGAAGGCAAGAAACCGGTTGTGGATAAAGGTAAATGTACGAATTGCATGATATGCTGGATTTCATGTCCTGATTCCGCTATTATAGTTAAAAATGGAGAAATGAAAGGCTTTAATCTGGATTATTGTAAGGGATGTGGAATTTGCTCTACTCAGTGTCCTGTTAGTGCCATAGAAATGATAGATGAGGAGAAAGAATGAAGGTTGCAGCTAAGACCGCGAATGAAGCAATGGCAGAGGCAATGAGGCAGATAAATCCCGATGTTGTTGCTGCTTATCCGATTACCCCTTCAACGGAAATCGTTCAGATATTTTCGCAATTTGTTGCGGATGGTTTGGTGGATACTGAATTCGTTCCCGTAGAATCGGAACACTCTGCGGCGAGCGCCTGTACAGGAGCAGCTGCAGCTGGTGCAAGAGTGATGACTGCTACGGCATCCCAGGGCCTTGCTCTTATGAACGAAGTCCTTTTTGTTACGGCTGGTCTACGACTACCTATGGTTATTTGCGAAATAGCAAGAACTCTATCCGCTCCGATTAATATCCATTGTGATCATTCCGATACTATGGATCAGAGGGATACAGGATGGCTGCAATTTTATGCCGAAGATTCCCAGGAAGCGTATGACCTTGTTATACAGGCAATGAAGATTTCAGAAGAAGCCTTTTTACCGGCTATGGTATCTGCCGATGCTTTTATACTTTCGCATTCTCTTCAGAGAATCGAAATGTTGGATGATAAAAATGTGCAAAGTTTTATAGGTAAACATAAAACGCCTTTTTCTTGTTTGGATACCGATAATCCTATTACTATCGGTCCCCTTGATCTGCAGGATTATTATTTTGAGCACAAAAGATCGGAGGCAGAGGCGATGAGGGAAGCAGGTAAGGTAATAAAGAAAGTGTTTGGAGATTTCGGGAAAAAATTCGGAAGAAAATATAAGCTTGTGGAAGAATATAGAATGAAAGATGCCAAGCGAGCTATTGTTTTAATGGGATCTACTGCCGGTACGGCTAAAGAAGTAGTCGATACTCTTAGGGCCGAGGGTGAGAAAGTAGGTCTTGTTAAAGTTTGCACTTTTAGACCCTGGCCTACTGAGGAAATAAATCAGGCGCTCAAGAATGTTGAGTATCTCGGTGTTATGGATAGAGCTGAAGGTATGAGTGGTTTCGGTGCTCCTCTTTTTACAGAGATCAGGTCTTCTCTTTATGATGAAAA
>CAYWUC010000349.1:0-2027 GCA_964461395.1 uncultured bacterium | reverse complement strand
TATCAGGGAGTCAGGATTGAAGATACAGTTGCGTTGGAAAATTGTAAACCGGAGTTATTGACAAATTCTGAAAGGGAGTTAATTGTTTTATAAATGGCTACTATAACCGATATAAATAAAGGTAAAATTTTGAAATATGATAATTCTATATATGAAGTAATAGAATTTCTTCATGTTAAACCCGGAAAGGGTCAGGTTTTTGTAAGAACAAAAATGAAGGATCTGGAAAGCGGTGCAACGATTAGTAAAAATTTTAAAAAGGGAGATACTTTTGAGGTAATTTCTCTCGAAGAAAAGAACGTGCAATTTTTATACAAAGATAAGGGGAAATTCCATTTTATGGATCTTGAAACTTACGAGCAGTATCCAATTGGGGAAGAGGTTTTGGGAGATGCCAGATTTTATCTTAAAGAAAATATGAAATGTGGTGTAAAAATTTCGGAAGGTAAAATGCTTGGAATAAATATCCCTAATTTTGTTACTCTGAAAGTAACTTCTACTGACCCGGGAGTTAAAGGTAATACAGCTCAGGGTGGTTCGAAACCAGCTGTTCTTGAGACCGGTCTTAAAGTTAAAGTTCCCTTATTCCTTAAAGAGGGAGAAGAAATTGTGATAGATACAAGAACCGGTGAATATATAGAAAGAAAATAGTAAGGAGGAGGTATGGAAAAGGTTAATGAAAGTATCGGATATGAGAAGCAATTAAGGTCTGGTGAGACTTTATTTAAAGAAGGCGACGCGGGGGATGAAATGTATCTTATAAGATCCGGTAGAATTAAGATTGTGAAAGATCTGGAAGGGACAACTAAAACTCTTGCTGTTATTGGAGAAGGTGAATTTTTTGGAGAGATGGCTCTTCTGGATAAGAGTCCGCGTTCCGCGGCTGCAATCGCTGAGAGTGATGCGAAACTTATTATAGTAGACAGAGATGCTTTCTTGAGTTCTGTAAATAAAAATCCTTTTATAAAATATATTATAGAAACTCTAACAACTCGCCTGCGAAAAACAAATAATATGTTAAAGTATTTCGCTGTTCCGAATGAGAAGATTCGCTTCCTTTTATTTGTCAAAGACCGATTAAGTAAGAATGAAGAAGGGGATATGGATACGAGATTGGATGCCGGGGGGAAAGAAATTGCCCAGGTTACCGGAGTGCCTATAGATAAAATAAAAGAATATCTGAAAGAAATAAAAGATTACAATATCGCGAGTCTCGAGACGACTGTAATTATAAAATCCCCTGAGAAGTTCCAAAAATACGAAGAATATATTACACTGCAGGAAGAATTTAAGAGAAGATAATAGGATAAACCTTTGGTTTATCCGTTAGGAAGTTAGAAAGATAATTAGTTATTAGTGAATTGGTTGATTGGTTAATTGGTAATCCCCAATCTCAACCCCAAAATCTAAATTTTCAATTATTTACTGTTTTTAGTACTATCAATAACCGGTTTGAAAGCAAAAGTCAGTGGGTTGTTATTATTGTGAATATCATAATGTAAAATAAAATCGCTTTTTTCTGATGTGAATGGGGCCTTACGATTACGTTTATTATATGTGGCGAAACTTTTGAATTTAATATCAACAAGTAATTTGTCCTCTTTATGTAAGAAATAAGACCCTGAAAATCCATCTTCTTTTATTTTATGTTTGAGGGCAGATAAGGAATCTTTTAGGACAGACTCAATTTTGGTCTGAACCGGAAAATGTGTAGTATCGACAAAATGCGGTGATTTAATATACGCGGAAGTGGGATATATTTTTATGCTATCACAGGGGGTAGTTATCTGTAATTTAACGTAAGTGTTAAACGCAAAATCATCTGCGGCCAATTTAATATTTAATGGATAACTTCTATATACATATTCATAATGATTAATATCTTTATGATAAGGGTCAGATATTTTATATCTCCACCCCGGATCGTGAACCATACACGAATTAATAAAAAGGACTAACAAAATGAAAAATTTGATTAGATTGTTCGGAGTATTATTTTTAAATTTTAACATTTATTGCTCCTTTGG
>CAYWUC010000348.1:0-7429 GCA_964461395.1 uncultured bacterium | reverse complement strand
CCATTTCTGATTAAATACGCTATATCATTGTTATGAACTTCACCGGAAAGGACAAAACATCCGGCGATTTTACCGATGTTTGAGCCTTCAAATACTTTTTTAATCTCGATTTCACCGCATTTTATTTCTTGTTTCTCCGGTTTGAGTATTCCCAGCATAGCTTTTTTAATATCTTCAGCTATTTCAAAAATCACGTCGTATGTTTTAATTTCTACCCCACGTTTTTTTGCTTCTTCTTTTGTTTGCGGGTATGCTTTCACTTTAAATCCAATGATTATTGCTTCAGATGCATGGGCAAGCATTACGTCGCTTTCTGTTATTGGTCCTACTCCGGAATGAATGACCTTAATTTCAACTTTTTTCTTTGGTAAATTTTCAACGGAATTTACGAGAGCATCAACCGAACCGGCATCAGCTCCTTTTATTACTATTTTTAAAATTTGTTTTTTATCTTCTTTTATTTTTTCGTAGAGGTTTGAAAGACTGACAGTTGGTATTTCTCTTTTTTCCTTATGCCGGTCTTGTCTTTCTTCGGATATAATTCTTGCTGTTTTTTGATCTCCTACAACTCTAAATATGTCTCCTGTTTGGGGTAAAGAATCGAATTGAGATATTTGAACAGCGGATGATACTACTGCAATTTTCAATCTTTTGTCATGTTCATCGAGAATCAACCGAACTTTTCCTGAGGCGGAACCCGCGACAAAAGAATCGCCCACTTTAATTTGTCCTTCTTTAACGACAACCGTAGCGATGATCCCAATCCCCTTTCTTAGTTGAGTTTCTAATATTATTCCGCTTCCAAGTCCTTCTGAAGGAGCTTTAAGATCTAAGTCTTCGGATTGTAGAATAATCGCGTCTAGCAACTCTTCGACTCCTATGCCTTTTAGAGCGGAAACATTTACCGCAATTACATCTCCGCCATATTCATGGACCAATACATCTTTTTCAGCTAAATCTGATAAAACTTTCGAGGGGTTGGCTGCAGGGAGATCTATTTTATTGATAGCCACAATTATGGGTACGTTAGCTGCCTTAGCGTGGTTTATTGCTTCGATTGTTTGCTCTTTCACTCCGTCATTAGCGGCTACTACCAGCACTATAATATCTGTAACATTCGCTCCTCTTGCTCTCATCGAGGTAAATGCTTCATGCCCCGGTGTATCTATAAATGTGATTTTATGATTATTATAGTTTATATGATACGCACCGATTTTTTGAGTGATTCCTCCTGATTCATGGTTGGCAACGCGTGTTTTCCGTATATAATCGAGTAAAGTTGTCTTTCCGTGATCTACATGTCCCATGATGGTTACTACCGGTGGTTTTTTTTTGACATTGTATGTTTCTTTTTTTATTTCCAGAATTTCTTCCGGTTCATGTAGTTTTACTTTATATCCGAATTCTTCCGCGATAAGATGAGTGGCATCAAAATCCAGATTTTGGTTTATTGTAACCTGAAGACCAAGCTTTAGACATGCTTTTATTATATCGCTTGGTGGTATATCCATAGAATCTGCAAGTTCTTTTATGGAATTTACTTCAAATACTTCTATGGTTTTATCTTTTTCTTTTTTTTCTTTTTCTTTTGGTTTTTCGTGTGCTTCTTCTTTTTTCTTTTCTTCAGGTTTTTTTTGTACTTCTTTTTTGGATTCCTTTTTTTCTACTTTTTTCTTTTTCGTTGTTTTTTTTGTTTTCTTTTCTTTTTTTGTTTTTTTAGTTTCTTCAGATTTTTTAACTTTTTTCTTTTTTGTTGTTTTGCTTTTAAGTTTATCTTTTATTTTATCAACTTGGTCATTACTTATTGTCGAAAGAGCGGATTTGACTTTGAGCCCTTCTTTTTTTAGAAAACCTATCAATTCATTGTTTGTAATATCTAAATCTTTTGCCAATTCGTATATTCTTATCGTTTGCTCTTTCTTTTTAGGCATGTCACTCCTTATTGATTTGGTTATGAATAGATTTATGAATCGCTTCTAATTTCTTTTTTCCTATGCCCTTAATTTCTATTAATTCCTCATCGCTCCTCGATAGTATATCCTGAGCGTTCCTTATACCTGCTTTTTTAAGGATTTTTTTAACGTGGTCACTTATATCTAAATCTTCTAATTTTATTTTACTTCTTTTTTTGTCTTCTTTTTCTTTGTTGTATTCACTTTTTACCTTGATGTCGATCTTGACATTAGTTAATTCCGAAGCCAAAGAAACATTTTCTCCTAATTTTCCAATTGCTCCGGTTAATTCATCATCCTGAACTATGCAAAGTATTTTGTTTTTACCAATTACTTTAGATTCAATAACTTTTACCGGAGACAATGCTTTTTCGGCATATTTTGCCTTGTCTTCTTTCCAATGAACAACATCGACTCTTTCTCCGGAAAGTTCTCTTACTATAGATTTAATTCGGCTTCCTTTGTGTCCAACACAAGAACCTACCGCATCAACTTTTTCATTTTGCGAATAAACTGAAACTTTTGTACGTTCTCCCGGTTTCCTTGCTATATCTTTTATGTTGACTTTTGAATGAAGTACTTCTGGTATTTCGAATTCAAGTAATCGGGTAACAAATTCGGGCTGAATTCTGGATAGATAAACAACTGGTCCTTTTATTCTAATTCTATCCTCGTCGCCTTCTTCCGGAGTCGGTGTGATTTTCTTAATTAAAGCTTTTATTTGAGAACCTCTCCTGAGACGTTCATTTGGGATTTGGTCTTCTCTTGGAAGGAAAGCTTCTATATCACCAATCTTTATATATGCTCCTGTTGAATAAATTCTCGAAACTGTTCCGGAAACTAATTCGCCCTGTCTGTTTTTATATTTTTCAAAAAGCATTTCTTTTTCATTAGTTTTAATTCTCTGAATTAACGTATTTTTTACAATGTTTATTGCGTTTCTTCCGAATTCATCTACGGGTATTTCTTGTTTGAAAGTTGCTCCTATTTCTATTGTAGGTTTTATTCTACGGGCTTCTTTAAGAGCTATTTCCGTATCCGGATCTGTAACATTTTTTGTTACAGTCTTTTCTAAAAAAAGTTTTATATTTCCTGAAGCTTCTGATATTTCACAATCGAGATTTTCAGCTCGCCCATATTTTTTCCTGGCTGCTGTTATTAAACTTTCTTTGAGGGTTTGGAGGACAAATTCTTTCCCTAAATCCCTTTCTGCTGCCAATTCTGATAGCATTGTAACTATACTCTTATTTATCATCTTTCCTCCTTGTTTTCAGTTCCGGGAGATGAGACCTCCAGCCTATAAGGTCCGGGTAAAAGATCGAGAATTTCGAGATGCACGGATAACTTTTTAGATATATCCACACAGTCATCTATTGTAATGCCTCCAGGTCTGTCTACAAAAACCTTTACAAGATTTGTTTTGTTCTTTGTTATAATATCCAGCCCCTTGAGAGAAAATTTTTCTCCCATGCTCGAAAGCGCGAAACCGATTTTTTCTTTTAATTTTTCTTTAATTTTCCTCATATTATAAATTAAACGATGGATATATCCACCCCTTTGACATTTTTAAATATATGTCTTTACATATTTATTTTTTATTGTCATATAAGCAGTTCAGAGTTTTCTGGTATAATTTATATAAATCTTGATATAACGCAACCCCCCTGATATTTGTAATGTTGACTGTAAACGCTTTGTTTTTTGCAAAGAAGCATAAAGTTGAATTTTAGTTTTCTTAGGAAATAAAATATCAAAATTTAAAAAGCAAAATAACTAAGTTAGGTCTTAGGTTCTGGGTTTTAGGTTTTAGTTAAAACAAAAATAAAAACTTTGCGGTTTTTGGGCGCAACATTAATTAAGTCTACGTGCTTGACAAAAGTTTAGATGGGGCTATTATTAAACCGCTATGTTTAGGAAATTTATAGATGATTTAGGAAAAATGAAAACTCCCTTTTATATTTACGATAGAAGGATAATAGATAAGAAAGTTGGTATTCTTAAGGAAAGTTTTTCTGAATTCACAGACCTTTTTTTCGCGGTTAAGGCGAATTCTTCTATTTCGATTTTAAAAATCTTAAAAGAACATGGTATCGGTGCAGAGATAGTATCTCCCGGAGAGCTTTTTATGGCTCTACAGGCGGGAATCGCCCCGGAGAAAATTCTTTATGATAGTCTTGCCAGAAAAAAGGAAGAAATAAAATACGCAATCGATAAAGGCGTAAGGTTCTTTAACTTTGAATCTTTCGATCAGGCTGTTCTTCTTGATATTTGCGCGACTGATTTAAAACAAAAGGTTAAGGCTTTTGTAAGAATTAATCCGGGAATATTTCCAAAAACACATTCTCATCTTTCCACAGGTTCGCCGTGGAGTAAATTTGGGATTCCGGTTCAAGATTTGGATAAGGTATACGACATAGCAAAAGATTTCAAAACGATTGAACTCGTTGGAGTGCATTATCATATTGGTTCACAGCTACTTGCACCAGAACCTTATTTGGAGGCTCTCGGAAAAATGGAAGATTCAATAGAGTTTTTTAATAAAAAGGGTTTATCGATAGAATATGTAAACCTTGGTGGAGGATTTGGAATTCCGTATAGGGAAGGGGAGAAAGGATTTAATGCGGGTTCTCTCAGTGAAACTTACAGAGAGATTTCAAATAAATATAATGTAAAAATATTTCTTGAATTAGGGCGGTTTTTGGTAGCAGAATCAGGATTTATTATTACCGGAATTATCGATGTAAAAGAGAGAGAAGGGGTACCTCTTTATGTAGTCGATTCGGGTATGAATGATAATCCTCGTCCCGCGATTTATGATGCGTACCATCATATAGAACCTCTTTTTGAAGAAATGGGTGACAAAATAAAATCCCGGGTTGTCGGTCCTATCTGTGAAAATTCTGATGAATTCGGAACTTATGAGCTTCCTTCACTTAAAGTGGGAGATTTGCTAATAATTCATAGTTGTGGTGCGTATACGAGAACAATGGCTTCCAATTATAACGGTAGGCTTTTGCCAGCCGAATATTTGTACGACGGAGATAATATAAAGAAGATTAGAGAAGAGCAGAAACTGGAAGGATTAATAACAAACGAGAAATTGTAAAGCCCCCAAAACCATTCCACTCCAGCTATTTGCTATTAGCCATTTGCTTTTAGCGTTACCCCCTAACAACACCAGAAAATTCAGATTGCTATACATGTAAATATTGTAGTTTTATATTTGTTTTTTAAGCTAATTGCCAAAAGCTAATATCTAAGAGCTTAGTTTAAAAAGAAAAGCTTGACAAAGTATATTATGTGTTTATATCATATAAAAAAGGATAGAAAATGAGAAAAACTAAAATTATCGCCACTATTGGTCCTTCATCGGAAGATAAAAAAGTAATAAAAGAGATGGTAAAAAGTGGGCTTAATATTGCCAGACTTAATTTTTCCCACAGAACGCAAGAAGAAGCGCAAAAAACTTATGAAAATTTAAGGGAAGTAACTCCTCATATTGGAATAATGATGGATACTCAGGGTCCGGAAGTAAGGTTAGGAAGGATTAAAGAAGATACAGAGTTATTAAGAGGAAATGAAGTTGAACTTGTCAGAGAGGATATTCTGGGAGATGAAAAAAAACTGCCCGTAGATTATCCTAAGTTATTTGATTATCTAAAAAAAGACGATACTATTCTTATGTCCGACGGTAGTTTAGAGCTTAAAGTTGAAAAGGTTAGCTCTTCTGTCAAATGTAGGGTAGTTTACGGAGGTAAAATATCTTCCAAAAAATCCGTTAATATACCCGGAAAAGATATCGGTCTTTTTGCTCCGACTAAAAAAGACCTGAAAAACATCAAGTTTGGCGCTAAAATGGGTTTTGACTTTGTAGCTGCTTCTTTTGTTAAAAGCGCAAAAGATATCAACAAAATAAGGACCGTTTTGAAAAAAGAAAAATCAAATATGCAAATTATTGCAAAAATAGAACATATAAAAGCAGTGGAAAATCTTGATGAAATCCTCGCGGCTTCGGACGCGGTTATGATAGCTAGAGGTGACCTGGGGGTTGAAGTTCCCGCGTCGGATGTTCCGCTTTTACAGAAGACTATAATACGAAAATGTCTGGAGAATGAAAAACCTGTTATAGTAGCGACTCAAATGTTAATGTCTATGACCGAACATCCGAGAGCGACAAGAGCCGAGGTTTCAGATGTTGCCAATGCGGTTGAAGATGGGGCCGATGCGGTTATGTTATCCGAGGAAACCGCGGTTGGTAAATATCCGGTAAAATCCGTTCAATTTATGGCAGAGACAATTCAAAAAATGGAAACTTACTTGCTTGGTAGATTGCCGGATGCTTTAAAATCGGTGAAATGTGAAATAGCGGATATTATTGCGAAGAATGTATGGCAGGCGGCGAGAGACAGTTCGGCCAAATTTATAATAGCGCATACTTCTTCCGGTTATACGGCAAGAAAGATCGCGAAATTCAGACCGGATATCGATATACTTGCCTTTACGGACAAGGAAGTTGTTGAAAGGCAGATGAATCTTATATGGGGTGTAAGACCATTTATGGCTAAGTTTTATAAACATGTTGATGATATGTTGTGCGATTCCGCGGAATTCTTGTATAAAAAAGGTCTGGTTAACGGAGAAGATATTGTTATTTTGTCTGCGGGAGAACCTGTTTCCGTTTCGGGAAGTACGAATATGATGGAAATTCGAAAGATAAAATCTCTCTTAGAGCAGAAAAAAATTTTTCTTGGTAAAAAAAGAAAGTAATAAAACTTTATTCTGGAATCAAATTACATCCCCTGTAGGGGATGTAATTTTCGTTTGGAGGAAAGAAGGCGTTCTAATGGTAAGTTTTATCGAAGGAGATTACGGAGAAAAAATTTCAGATTTTATTAAAAGTGATTTCAAATTTATACGTTCGAATTCTCATGTTGAAAAACAACTAAAAGAGTACTTTAAAGGGGAAAGAAAAGAATTTGATTGCAAATTATCAACAAAAGGAACACCATACCAAGAAAGAGTCTGGAAAGAACTATTAAAAATTCCTTACGGGGAAACCGTTTCTTATGGTGAACTTGCAAAGAGAATCGGTAATCCCAAAGGTGCCAGAAGTATTGGTATGGCAGTGCATTTTAATCCCATAGGAATAATAATTCCCTGTCATAGGGTAATAATGAGTAATGGCGAAATTGGTGGATACGCTAGCGGAGTCGCCAAAAAGAAATGGCTGCTTGAACACGAAGGAGCGTTTTAGGTCTTAGGTTTTAGGTTTTAGTGGAAAACCAACAAAGCAATCTTGTGTTAATCTGTGTGATCTTGTGGTTCCTGTTGTTGTTTTTCTTGGCTTGACTGATTAACTTTAAACAATTATAATTATAATATGATATTAATTTTCCTAACCCTTGGTAGCTGGTTAAGTCTTCAGAACGGCAATGCGAAAAACATTCAATGTAATGTTTCTGGTAATAGTTTTGAAA
>CAYWUC010000347.1:0-2710 GCA_964461395.1 uncultured bacterium | reverse complement strand
TTTCTCCGGGAGTAGCCTGTACTCTAAGAGTATGGGTCTACGACAATGACCCTGCCGGCAGGCTCAGGCTAATTGCTTGTTGGAATACAGGAGATTCAGACTGGGGCTCCTATTCGGCCGACAGCGCGCTCTGGCAGCAGCTCGAGCTTGTTACAAACACTCCTTTTAATGCCGATTCGGGAAGCCTCGCTATAAGAGCATACGATATCGAAGATGAATGGGATGGAGATGCTGTTTTCTACATCGACGACGCTGAGTTTATAACCATTACGGAACCGCCTCCCTTTGTTAAAAAAATATGGCATACCCCCACTCATCCTACACAAACCGAAGCGGAAAACATCTATGCCGAAATATTAGATAACGGCAATATAACAGACGATTCTCTTTACTACGGCATTAATAACCTGGATTCTTATACCGTCATTACTCATTCCGGGGTTAACGGTGATACCTTTTTTTATGATATCCCTCAACAATCAAAAGGGGATACAGTTTTTTATTTCCTATGGGTAAAAGATAATGATGATTCGGTTACAATTTCGGATACCAATACCTACTACGTGGGAGAGAAAGGAATAATAATTAATGAATTGTGTTATGATACTCCGGGTTCGGATACAGCCTGTTTTGTAGAATTATACGGACCCCCCGGAGCTTCCCTCGATGGGATAGAGGTTGTGGGAGTAAACGGCGCAGACGGTGAAGATTATCAAAATATCGACCTTACAGGCTACTTTATACCTTCTGATGGGTTTTTCGTTATAGCGCAGGATAGTTACGTGGCAAATGCCGATACTATCACGACCAAAGTCAATTTCCAGAACGGCCCGGATAATATCGAACTAAGATATAGCGGAATAACCATTGACGCGCTTGGATACGGAAGCGGCGATTTTATATTTACAGGCGAAGGTTTACCCGCTCCGGATATAGCAAATACCAACAGCTTATCACGATATCCGGATGGCGAAGATACGGATAATAACATAAACGATTTTATAGAAACCACGCTTAAAACACCGGGAGAAGGCAACTTTTCCTATATTAAAGAGTTTAACGCCGGGCAGCCTTTCAGCTTATCCTTTTCACCTATTTTGTCAGGAACTCGAGGAGATTTTGTTATAGAAGCGGAGAAAAAGGGGCATGCGGATTTTTCTATATTTAATATATTGGGACAAAAAGTTTTTAATTCTAAAAAGGATTTTTTAAATCCCGGCACATACAAAATCGAATGGAACACTAAAAATGTTTGCCCGGGCGTGTATTTCTGTATTTTAAAACAAGAAAAAATACTTTTAACTGAAAAAATCCTGGTAATAAAATAAGAATCCTTCGGATTAGTTAAATAGTTAAATTGAAAAATAGTCAAATTGTTTTTTCTCTCTGTGTTCTTTGTGGCTCTGTGTGAGTTATTAGGTCTTAGGTCCTCGGTGTTAGGTTTTAGTAAAAAAAATAAACAATTTAGTGTATTTAGTGTGTTTCGTGGTTAAATTTGTTTTTTTATTGCGAAAATTGTTTACAACATTATTATCCTTACAATATGTCAGAGATAAAAATAAAAACAAAGGATTATGATTTTTACAAAACTTTTCATTCCGGGCTTTTTTATTTTTTCTACGAGGATGAGCCTGTAAGAAAAATCTATTTTAACGACCGAATGTTCGACCTTAGTTTTAAAGCACAAAAAGATTCTCTAACAATAGATATATCCCCCGGTATGGAAAAAGGTGGATTGAAAACATTGAGGAAACATATTTCCTGTTGCCTTGGGCTGGATGAAGACTTAAAAAACTTTTACTCACTCTGCAGAAAAGATAAAGTTTTAAAAGAATATCTTCCGAAAATAAAACAAACGCGCGTTGTTTCGGCTTTTTCGGATTTCGAAGCATTGGTGGGCGCTATGGTCTCACAGAATAATTCTTATAGAAATTATAGAACACAGATGCGAAAGGTCTACAGGACGCTCAATTTTAAAAGAAAAAATTACACAGAAGAAAAACTTAAAAAACTAAAACTCGGATATAAAACCGCTTATATTCTGGAACTTAAAAAGAACTATAATAAATTAGATATAAAGGATATTAAAGGAATAGGCAATTATTCCGTAAATTTATATAACATTTTCCAGAAAAGAGACTATAACGCTTTTTATGTGGACTGCCTGAGTGAAAAAATCATGAAAGAAAACTATGGAATCGATAAGGACTTCGATTTAAACAGCAAAAAACTCTGGGGAAAATACCGAGGTCTCGCGGAAGCCTATCTCCAGAGATTCTTTGAAAAAAAGTAAGAACTACAAGTTCTACATGCGAAATATTCTGGGCGGGGTCGTTGGTTTGGATTCTTTTAAACGACCTAACGTTCTAACTTCCTAACGTCCTAACCTTTCAAAATTAATCATTCGGTTCTACTAAATTTAACCTGATTTCTTCCTTCTTTTTTAGCTCTATAAAGAGCTTTATCGGCCATTCTGAAAACTTTTTGTAATGTTTGTGCTTTGCCATGGCGATGTGAAATTCCAACAGAAACATTGATTTTTATTGTCTTTTTACCTACTCTAATAGACGTCTTTGCTATTTTTTTTCTAATTAATTCCATCATCATTTTTACCTTGGTTGTGCTTTGATGAGGGAAAAATATAACAAATTCCTCCCCACCGTAACGGCAAACAATACCGTCGGGGACTACTTCGTTCGACAATATTTTA
>CAYWUC010000346.1:0-2960 GCA_964461395.1 uncultured bacterium | reverse complement strand
GAGGAGCCTATACCCGGTGTTACCGGTGAAATTATTAAGGAACAATGCGAAAATTTTGGGCATAAAGATGTAGAGTATATCGAGAATAAAGAAGATGTTCCCGCGTTTTTGCTTCCTCAACTTTCAAAGGGAGATATGGTAATTTTGCTGGGTGCCGGAAACATATATCAAACTGCTGAGGATATTTTAGATGGAATTAGAAACAAAAGGTAAGCTTATGATATCTGAGCTTTTATCTTCTCATACTTCACTTCATATTGGCGGGAAAGCAAAATACTTCCTGATTGCGGCTGATTCATGTGATATTGCTAAAGCTAAGGATTTTGCTGAAAAAGAAGATATTCCGATTATGATTATAGGTAAAGGTTCAAATGTGCTTTTCTTGGATGAGGGTTTTTCGGGCATAGTAATAAGTACCGTAAACATGAAAAAGATTAACGTAGAAGGTACTAAAATGATTGCAGAAGCGGGAGTAAGTTTGTCTGAATTGATAGAATTCGCGAAAGAATCTTCTCTTTCGGGATTGGAATCCCTTTTTGGAATACCCGGAAGTGTCGGCGGAGCTTCTGTTATGAACGCGGGCGCTTTTGGTTGCGAGATAGGCGAATACATAAAGGCCGCGACCGTTTTAAGGAATGGAATGGAAGTTAAAATCGAAGATATGCGATTTGACTACAGAAAGTCCAGTCTTTCGGATGAAATTGTTCTCGGGCTTGAGTTTTTAATGAAGAAAAAAGAAAAAAAATACATTGAAGATAAAATTTCAGAAACAATCGAGATGAGAAGAAAAAAACAACCGATATTTTCCAAGAAAAAAGGAACTTGTGGTTCGGTTTTTAAAAACCCGGATGGTTATTCCGCCGGAGAATTAATTGAAAAATCCGGTTTTAGAGGAATGAATATCGGAGGAGTGAGGGTATCAAAAAAGCATTGTAATTACTTCCTGACAGATTCGAGTGCAACTTCTGAGGATTTTATGGAGTTAATTAAACGTATTAGAAACAAAGTCAAAAAAGATTTTGGTATTACTTTAGAATTGGAGGTTAAGGTAATTGGCAAAGAAAAAGAAATCCAGATTTAAGATACGCTATATATTGATAATTTTGTTGATTTATTTTTTATACAAAATAATTATAGCTTCCCTACCTGTTGATAAAGCTTATATAAGTTACACGCGAGAGGTTACGGAAACTAGGAAAGATGAAATCGGAAAAACAGTAAAAAAAGTAGGGATTGAAGATTTAAAAGAATTAAAAAAATCTGTCGAAACTCTTTCCTGGGTGGAATCGGTTAATTTACATAGAAATATTTTAAGAAGATTAAACATAGAGGTGATTTCGAGAGTGCCCGTGGCGAGGATCGAGGGGAGTAAGGGAAAGGTTATTGACAGACAAGGTCTTATATTTGATTCGGATGAATCTGATTCTCTGCCTGTTGTTGAACTTAACTCCGAAGTTGGAAAAGAAGGGATAGGTCGAGCAATCGAACTCTTTGAAATTATGTCTTTATCTGAAATTGATAAAATGGAGATTAGAACCGGAGGAGTGTTAACCAGATATAAAAACTTAGAAGTTATTTGGGGTAGTGACGAATTTGAAAGGAAATATGATATATTGAAACGTATATTGGAAAAAAATAAAAATGAATTTAAAGGGCGACTAGACTTTAGATTCAAGAATATGGTGATTCTAAGGAGGTAATAATTGAGTGATGAAAATGGAATTGTAGTGGGTTTAGATCTCGGTACAACAAAAATTGCTTCTGTTATTGCTGAGGTTGAGGGCGATAAGGTTAATATTATTGGTGTTGGGAAGTATCCCTCGGAAGGATTGCGTAAGGGTATCGTTATTAATATAGATAAGACTGTACAGTCCATTCTTAAAGCAACAAGGGAAGCAGAGATGATGGCAGGTAAAGAGGCTAATGGCGTTTTTACAGGTATTGCGGGGGATCACATAAGAAATATTCAGGGTAGGGGCGTTGTGGCAGTAACAGGACCGGATAATGAGGTTACCCGAGAGGATGTCGAGAGAGTTTTGGAAGGCGCAAAATCGATGGCTTTGCCTGTGGATAGGGAAGTTATTCACATTATTCCTACGGATTTTGTTTTGGATGGACAGGGAGGTATCGACGATCCTGTGGGGATGTTCGCTCAGAGATTGGAAGCAAGTGTAGTGATTGTAACAGGCGCGGTTACTTCTGCTAAGAATATCTGTAAATGTGTTAATAAAGCCGGGTACGAAGTTAACGATATAGTCCTTCAGCCACTTGCGTCTTCGTACGCTGTTTTATCTAACGATGAGAAAGAAGCGGGTGTTATACTAATCGACGTAGGGGGCGGTACAACAGATTTAGCCGTTTTTTATAATGGAAGTTTAAGAAAAACTTCTGTTATTGGTTTGGGCGGAGAAAATATTACCAATGATATTGGAGTAGGACTCCGGTGTTCTTATACTGAAGCCGAAAGAGTAAAACTTGAACATGGTACGGTTAAGGAACTTTCGCAAGAAAGAAGGAAAGAAATGATTTCTGTAAAGGGGATTTCAGGTTTGAGAGATAAGCAGGTGACTCTTGATTTACTGGAACAAATTATAAAACCGCGAGTGGAAGAGATAATGACTTTAGCTCACAGAGAGCTTAGTGGAGATCCGCTGTATGAAATGCTCTCCGCGGGAGTAGTTCTGACCGGTGGAACTTCTAAATTAGACGGCATTAGAGGACTTTCCGAGGATATATTCGGTTTACCGGTTAGGGTGGGTTTACCTTCTGAAGAAATAGTCGGTTTGCGCGACGCGGTTTCGGACCCGTCCTTTGCTACCTCGGTCGGACTTATAAAATACGGAGCTGAGAATTCCGGATTAAATTTAAGGAAAATCCAGGGAAAGAGCATGTTTGATTCCGTTTTAAAAAGAATGAATCAGTGGTTTGAAGAATTTTTTTAAAAAGGAGGTTTAATGTTT
>CAYWUC010000345.1:0-2294 GCA_964461395.1 uncultured bacterium | reverse complement strand
GTAATAACCTGTGACGGGAAACCTTCCGCGCACTTTGAACATACAATATTAATTGCTGATAAACAAGCTGAAGTATTAACAAAATCTTCTTTATATGAAAATTTTTAGAGAAGAACTCGAGAAAGTCGAGAAGAGAACTCTCGCTCCTTACGCGGTTTTTTCCGAAAAAAGCAAAGGGAGAGTTTATAATGAACCGCCTCCGGAATACCGCACACATTTTATGCGAGATAGAGATAGAATTATACACTCCACTGCTTTCAGAAGATTGGAATACAAAACACAGGTATTTGTCAATCATGAGGGAGATTATTATAGGACAAGACTGACCCATGCCCTTGAAGTACAACAAATTGCGAGAACTATAGCAAAATTGCTGGGGGTAAATGAATCTCTTACAGAAGCAATAAGTTTAGCACATGATATAGGACATACTCCCTTCGGGCATGCAGGGGAAACAAAGCTGAATGAATTAATGAAAGGATACGGAGGTTTTGAACACAATGTTCAGGGCCTGCGAGTGGTAGATATTCTTGAACAGAGGTACAGCAAATTCAGAGGATTAAATTTATGCTACGAAACAAGGGATGGAATAATAAAACATGAAACCGATTACGATTCTCCTAACCTCGCGAAAAGTGAATTTGAATCAAACGTTTCTTCTTCGGTTGAAGGTCAGATTGTTAACATAGCGGATGAAATCGCTTATAATGCTCACGACCTCGATGACGGACTGAAATCCGCCTATTTAAATCTCGAATCGTTAGAAAAGGTCGAACTCTGGAATAATATTTTTAAAAGAACAGATGATAAACTTGAAAAACAAGAACGAATTTATATGGCAATCAGAAATTTTATTAAACTTGAAGTAAGAAATGTAATTGAAACGACATTAGAGAATATAAAAGAAAACAATATAAACACTTTAAAAGAGGTTTACTCTACTCCTCCTGCAGTTAAGTTCTCCTCAGATTTAGAAAAATCGAATCGTGAATTAAAAGATTTCCTCATGCAGAATCTCTACATGCATTATAAAGTCATAAAAATGCAGGAAAAATCAAAAAGAATTATAGAGTCTCTCTTTTTGATTTACATAAAGGAAACAAATCAACTTCCACCACAATTTCAAAAAACAATACCCGAGTTCGGCAAAGAAAGAGCCACTTGCGATTATATAGCCGGTATGACAGACCGCTTTGCCCAAAATGAATATGAAAGACTTTTCTTACCATTCAAAAAAATGTAAGGTCTCTCGTCTGACCAAGTATTTAATAAAACAAGCTGCCATACCATTTTTTACGGGATTTATGCTTTTTAGTTGTATACTGTTAATGGATAGAGCTTTTCAGCTATTTGATTTTCTTATCGGTAAAAGCGTACCTATATTGTCAGTGATTAGTATTTTTTTATACAGCTTACCTTTTATTTTTGCTTTAACCGTTCCAATGGGAGTTCTTGTTTCAACTATTTCGACTTACGGAAGAATGAGCGGAGATTTTGAAATTCTCGCTATACGCGCTCTTGGAATCAACCCTTTGAGTTTAACAAAAGGCTTTTTTCTCAGTGCTTTAGGAGTAACAATAGTAATGATTTTTTTTAATATTTACGTACTGCCCGAGTCTAATTTCAGGCTTAAAAAGCTTTATCTTGAAGTTTCAAGAGCCAGACCGACTCTCCATTTGTTCCCGGAGAAATTTAACGAAATTACTGACGAATATACTCTCTGGGCAAAATCAATAGATCACGCTAAATCAGAACTTATGGACATTATGATACAGGAAGAACTACCAGGCAATCCTATGAGAACCATATATGCGGACGAGGGCAAAATGAGAGTTTTGGGCGACAGTTTAAAATTCTCACTTAAAAAAGGTACAATTCATATATTTGATCAAAAAAATCCGTCGGAATACAGAATAATGAATTTCAATAATTATATTATCAATATCCCACTGGAAGAAAAGAAAGAAAGAAATGTCAGCAGAGGCTACAGAGAAATGAATTTAAAACAACTGTTAGAAAAAGCTCGAAGGACGGAAGGAAAAAGAAGAAAATGGCGTTATCTCCTGGAAGCCCATAAAAAATTTTCAATACCTTTTGCTTGTTTAGTTTTTGTTCTGGTCGGAGTACCCCTCGGAATACAAACAAAAAAAGGCGGTTTGGGCAACGGAATAACCATGAGTTTTATCATGTTTATGCTTTACTATATTTTACTTGTAGGAGGAGAAGAACTATGCGAAAGAGGGGCTCTTTATCCTGCTATCGCAATGTGGCTTCCTAACATAGTTATTGGAATA
>CAYWUC010000344.1:0-18951 GCA_964461395.1 uncultured bacterium | reverse complement strand
CTATTAGCCTTTCGCCTTTAGCTTTTATTCTTAAAAGAGCTAAAAGCCAACAGCCAAAAGCGAAGAGCTTATTTATTGTCTTTTCCATTTTGATACTTAATTTTTGCTTTTTATATGTCATAAGTGTGTTTTTCGTCTGGGAATTTGCCTTCTTTAACTTCCTCTTTATATTGAGTAAAGGCTTTTTTGATTGTTTTTTCTAAATTTACATATTGTTTTGAAAATTTTGGTTTAAAATCAAAAGATAGACCAAGAATGTCATTTACCACGAGAATCTGCCCGTCCAAATTTTTACCAGCTCCTATCCCATAAATTGGTATAGATGTATTTTTTAGAACTTTTGAAGCCAATTCGGTTGTTACTGATTCTAAAATGATAGCAAACACGCCTATATCCTCTAAACTTTTTGCGGAATTTACATTTTCTTTTATTTCTTTTTTATTCCTCCCTATTACCTTATATCCGGTTTGAAGATAATATTGTGGATTCAAGCCCAAGTGCCCCATTACGGGTATACCGGCGTTTATCATTGCTTTTATGTTGTCTTTTTGTTTTATACCTTCGACTTTTATTCCGGATGCGCCTATCTGAAGAAATTTACCCGCGTTTAATATTGCTTCGTTTGGAGTCGTCCCGGAAGACAAAAAAGGCATATCTACAATAACCGGAGAATTCTTTACGCCGTTTATAACGCTTTTTGTGAATGTAAGCATATCCGTCATTGTTACGGGGATAGTAGTAGAATATCCTATTTCACAAGTACCGGCGGAATCCCCTACGAGTATCCAATCGATTCCAACCTCATCCGCTATTCGTGCTATTGGATAATTGTAAGCTGTTATCCCTACCGCAAATTCCTTGTTTTCTTTTTTATCCAGGAGGGTTTTTATTGTTTTAAGCTTATCCCCCAATTCTTCCGACCAGTTTTATTTTGTTCCCAAGGGATATTTCAGTATTACCCATTATTGAAGTTATATATCCGGAGGATGTTTCTTCGCGGACATCTACGATTTGGATTTGCCCTAAGGGTACTATTAAATCTTCTTTGTCTTTATAAATAAGAAAAACATCACCTATTTGAACTGCTGAATTTGTACCGAGATCGATATAAATTACAGAAAAAGGTTTTATAATATCTTGTTTATCTTTTAGCGCGATTATTTTTCCTTCGAGTTCAAGTGTGGTGGGAGTAGCATTCCCAACAACAAGCTCAGGAGGATTATATTCCATAATAGGGTCACCCTTATCGATTGCTTCATAAGATTCTATAATCTGTGCTTCTGAAAGATTTTCCCCAGCATCGGTGATTTTTAAAATTCCCTTCACTCTTACTATTTTTCCATATCTGCCGATGCGGCTATCCCACTTGAATATAACATAGATATCGTTAACGCTAATTCCGTCAGAAGTTCCTCTATTAACTTCAACATTATCTCCAAGTGTAGAGGCGGAACCGCGTAATTCTTTTATGGGTTGTATGAGTTTACTTACGTGACCTATACTGATGCTCTCATCTCTTGTTATGAATCCGGCTTGAAGAGCTGCTTTCTTGGTGAAAGCGTAATCTTCCGCCTTTACAACAGAGAAGAGAATTTCGTCTTCGTCTCTTTCTGTTTCCATGGAGCCTCTTGCTCCTCTCGACTCTTCCTGCAGTTCACCTTTTGTTCCTCTTATTTCTTTCACTATACCTTCTTCGACAGGCATAGTAGTTGTTTGCTCTTCCGGTACGTTAGGTATTACAAATACTTCTCCGGGGTAAATCCAGTGAGGGTCCGCGATAGAATTTTCGTTAGCTTTATAAATAACCGGCCATAAAAACGGATCATTATAATAATAACCGGAGATATCCCATAAGCAATCTCCCTTCACAACAGTATGTTTTTTAAATTGGGCAACTAAAATAATGCTGGTAGTTAAGAGTACAGAGATAATAAAAATAAATCTTTTCATTTTTACTCCTTTTCTTTTACAAATTTTAATTCAAGGTCCTGAATTATATTGTTTGAATAACCTTCCTCTTCCTTATCTAGATTGCCTTTGGTTTTGTCTCTGAGTATTCTTAGCGAATCGATAAGATATTTTGCCATTTCCAAATCTTTATTCTTTTTTCCCGTTGAAGGGTCTTCTACTAGACCCAAAGAGATATATGCGCCTGTCGCCATCCGTAATACAATTGAAAGAAAAGTGGCTTTTTCTAAGTTTTCAGGTTTTTCTTGTTTGCTTTTTTTGTTTTCTTTGCCGCTCATCTTTTTTTAGCTTTGTCTACTCCAGAAAACTCGGAGAATTTTTTGATCTTCCGAGAATTTATATTCAATATCTCCTTTGTAGGAATTGTGAAGAATTTTCCCTATTCGTTGAGCTAGAGTGTCAGTGGTAGTTTTTATTTTATAATGATTTTTTTTCTTTTTTTCTATTTCCATTATTCTTTCGAGAGGATTTTTATCGATGGCTCTTTTTTCTTCGCTTTTTACCGTGTGTAAAATATCATCTTTATGTTGGTCAATAAAATTTCCTGAAATAAATAAAAATCCCTTTGGATATTTATCTTGAATTTTTCTACATGCAGGACACTTTCTTTTTTCATAATGGCTATTTAATCTTATTCCATGTTCAAGGTCATCATTGAATTGCCATCTTTTGTTGTGATATATAGCCTTACAACTGGGGCAGATGTTCGAATCCTTATAGTCTATTTCACGAAGGTAAGGATCTTTAAGAACCACATCACCGCCTCGTCTTTTGTGAATTTTGTCCATTCGCCTGATTCTCCTTTGTTCCGTTATATCTATATAATGGGCGAAAGAGGACTTGAACCTCTGACCTCCTGCTTGTAAGGCAGGCGCTCTCACCAGGCTGAGCTATCCGCCCCTTCTTTTTTATATTAATTCCTGCTGGCTGATTTGTCAAGGTCTTTGTATTTTTATAGGATAGCGGCTAATTTTCTTTTTTCCTGCAGCACACTTTTGTAGAAATTTTCGGTTTTTATTGCTATATTATGCCAATCGTATTTTTGTGCCGTTTCAAGACTTGTTTTTATGATTTTTTTTCGTTTTTTTTGATCTTGTAGAATTGAAATTGCTTTATTTGCCAGGGAAACAGGATTGCTTTTTTCGAACAGCATAGTCTTATCCGGGATAACTTCTCTATATCCTTTTATGTTAGAAGCTATTGTGGGTGTACCGCATGCCATGGATTCGAGTAAAACAATGCCAAAAGTTTCTCCGAAAAGGGCGGGAGAACAATAGATATCGGCGCTGCGAAAATATACGGGCACCATTTGATTTGGAATTGTTCCTTTGAAAATTATAGATTCCCTTAAATTGTCAGGAATATCTTTTGGAGGGGTTCCTTTTCCCGCGACGAGAAGTATCGCGTCGGGTATTTTTTTCTTTATCAGAGGGAAAGCTTTTATCAGAACAGATAAGCCCTTTCTTGGATCCAATCTTCCTAAAAACAATATGATTGTATTATCCTGAAATTCGTCTAATTTCTCTCCTTTGGGTTTAAATCGTTTGATATCCACTCCATTGGGAATAATTCTGTAGTTTCCTTTTGGAAAGTGAGGGTAAATTTCACTTAACGCATGTTTTGATACACATATAGATCCATCTATTTTTTTTGAGATGGAGGTGAATAAAAATTTCGAAATTTTATAGTAATTAAAGCCCGAAAAAGCAGTATGAAATGTCGCGATATTTGTTGCATTAGAAAATAATAATGCCAAAAAAGAAAGATTTGGGGCAAAAGGACCATGGGTGTGAATAATGTCGAAATCATTATTATTAATGAAAGTTTTTACTTTTGAGAAAAGTGATGGAGAAAAAGCCCAATTAACTTCACTTTTATTGAGTTGCAGGCTTATTCTTTTTCCAAGTCTTGTAACTTCTTCTTCTTTACTCGCTCCCGGATGGCCTCCTGTTAAAATATGCACTTCGTTCCCTCGACATCGGAGTGCTTTCGAGAGATGATAAAGAACTTCGCTGACTCCCCCGGGATCCGGGTAGTAAGAATCAGAGACTTGAAGAATCTTCATCTGAGGCAACTGCGGTTAATATATCAGCCGGATCGAAATCTACCTCGTTGAGCGATAAAGCTCTTACTATTGTTGTTTCTTTTGGGATTTCCTTAGAGGGTTTTCCTTTCCTTACTATTGCGACCTCTTTATCCGAGATCATTACGCCTTTAATACCCCCTTTAAGAAGTACTATAGAACCCGGAGGATATATCCCCATTATATCGAGGAAGACTTTGACCAATGATGGGTCGTAAATATCTTTACTTTTGATAATATATTTGAGTGCTTCAAAAGGACTTCTGACTTCTTGATATATTCTGGGAGTTGTCATTGCGTCGTAGGAATCGACTATTCTTATGATCCGGGCAAAAAGGGTGGGTTTTTTTGTGCTTAGATCCGGATATCCTGCTCCGGAATAGTCGAGATGGTGTTCCAATATTCCCCTTAGAGCAAAGACCGGTACTTCATCTATTCCTTTGAGAAAAATTATTCTTTCCGAAGAAAGATAAGGGTGCTGTTTAATTTTTTCGTACTCTATATGGGTTAAAGTGTCCGGTTTGTTTAAGATGTCGCCGGGAATGTCTATTTTACCCAAATCATGAAATAACGCCGCTATTCCTAGTTCAAGCAGATCTTTCCGTGCGAGTCCCAGTTCGATTCCCATTGCTATAGATAATATACAAACATTCGCGGAATGGTTAAAAGTGTAGGACCCGATATCTTTAATTATTGTTAATGCGATAAGATAACTTCTCTCTTTAAAAAGAAGTTCTGAGAATTTTCTTACTAAGCGGCGGGCCTCATAAATATTCGTTTCTTCTTCTGCGGACGATTTTTTAAGAAAACTGATTGAGTCGAGAAGACTCGAGAGAGCTTCTTTTCTTATGGAATGTAGAATACCGTCTTTTTGTTCTATATTTTCGATACGTCCTATTTTTATAGATTTCACTTCTTCTTTTTTTAAATCTTCAAGAAGTTTGGAAAAAGTGTGCTTTGATGTGGCAAGATGTAAACCCAACGTGCATAAAAACGATACAATTTCTTCGAGTTCTGGTAATTTTTCGAATTTAATTGAACCTATAGATAGGGTTTTTAAATCGTGTATTAAAGATCTGTATCTGCCCATTATACCCATTTCTACTTGTGCCATCTCATCGTTAAAAAATAAGTGGTTGTCACTAATAGATAATTCTATTGTGTTGAATTCTTTAGATATTTCCGATAAAAATTGATGCATCTTTTTCGCGTGTTGATAAAGTGTTTGACTTTTAGTTTGAAAAACCCTTGCTATATGTATCGATGATGAAAAATATAAAACAAGATTTCTGATATCAGTTTGTTTCATAGTCTTTTAATATACTTTCAACTGTTTCTTTTAGGTGTCTTGAGTTATTATATCGTTTTATAATGTCGATAGCCCTGTCATCTCTAATGTTAGATAAAGTTTTAATCGCTATTCTTTTGATTTCGTATACTTTGTCATTAAAAAAATGAATTTTACGAAGTAATATGTTAAATATTTTTATTGTGTCATCTGTTTTAAGAGTGGAAAGCAGTTCTAAAAGTGCTTTTATTTCATTTTTCGGAAGATTCCAGAATTCTTTCGATAGTATTCTGTTTCTGATTATCTCAAATTCTTCTGGGGTCCATATCGCTTTCAGTTTTCTGAGAACTATAACTCTTACCGCAGAATCTTGGTGGTTTAAATACTCGAGGAGATCTTTTCGCGAAAGGATAGAAAAAAGCGCTTCTTTTACTTGAGGAGCATTATCCTTTTCAAAAAGTTTTTTCAAACTTGGAATAAAAAATGGATCTTTTAGTTTCTTTACAATCGACAATAAAACAGGAAATGCCTTCCCTTCCGTATTCAGAAGACGAATTTCGAGCTCTTTCTTTTTATCAACAAAAATAGTTTTTAACAATGATATAATCAGATCTTTTACAACATAATCACTTGTGATTTCCAGTTCGTTTATTAATGCGTCTGCTCCTTTTATTCCAATATATTCAAGCATCTCTACCGATTCTTTTCTTATTATGTTTGAACTTGTTGAAGTCAAAGCATGGATGTACAATTGTAAAGCTGCTTCTGAGGTAATTATCTCTTTGATTTCATTTGATATTTGTATAAATTCGATTTTGTTTTCATTTAGGTTTTCAATTAAATGTTTTGTTTGATATAGAGCAGAGAGGTTTCCCTCCGATAAAAATTTCGGGATAGAATCTTTTAATATCGAGTAAAGACTTTTTCTCTTTCTTTTGTTCTGTTCATAAAAAAGGAGATCCTGGATACTTTCTATGAGTAAAAAAGGAGCGCGTTCTCTATCGATTGAAATTTGCGGTTTATAAACTACTCCGAGTTTTCCTTCCTCTTTTTTAGGGGATCCTCTTTTTTTTACTTTTACCGGAAGAACAGTAAGTTGATTGCTATTAATTTCTGATGGTAATTCTAAATCTTTATATTCTTCAGGATTCTTTACTTTCTCTACCGCATGATAAATAACGTGAGGGAATCTTGCTTCCCAGAGGTCTTCTATCAAACCTACTTTAGAAGAATATTCGCGATTGGCAATTATTGAAACTATTGCTTCCATTTCTTCTTCGCTAATGCCTTCGAGAAATGTTAAAGATCTTATACCGTTACGGTATAAGAAAAGAGGAATCGAGGTTAATCTTTTTGGGTCGGTATGCAAAACTTGCGAATCATTCATTATTTTATCTTCGTCAATCAATAGAACTATCGGACCCAATTCTTCATGGACTTTTTTGAGGTCATTAAGACTCTTCTCAATAAATTCCTTTGTCGTATCAGATACTTTTTGATATAATTTATGGTTTTTTATTGACTTTATAAAATTGTTTACAAATGAATTTAGTTCCTTCATTAGTTTAATTTTACTAAAACATTGAAAATTTTCAAGTCCCTAGGATAAAAAACCATCCCACAGCCAAAAATTATTGAACCACAAAGCACACAAAGAGCACAAAGAAAAACAAAAAATATGTATTTTGTTTAAAACTCCTCCTTCCACAAAAACAAATACCACAGAAAGTACAGAGCAAAGAGAATCTTGCAGAGAACACAGAGAAAAAATAATTTAGCGTATTTAGTGTATTTAGTGGTTTGAATTCGTTATTCCTCGATAATACTAATTGATTCGGGGTCAGAAGTTGTGATTTCAAGTCCGTATTTTTTGTGATCGATAAGTTTCCCTTTCAGTTCTATTTCTTTATTGTCTAATTTTTTAAGATCGAATCCCTTTTCTTTTAATTTCTCTAAACCTTCTTCCCATAGAACAAAAGTGAGTTGATAATTGCCTTCTCCAAAATCAATAAAGAGATGACCGGATCTGGAAACATTCCAGTTAGTCGGTTTTCCTGAAACAATTACCCATTCTCCTATATTTTTTTTAAGTTTTGTCAGATCATAGGGATTGATTTTTGTAGGTTTTTGTAAAGTTTTGCTTCTGTCCCAAAGTTCCTTAAATTTGTCTCGGAACTTACGAATAAGTTTTTTTTCGTCTTTTATTATTAAAAGATTTTCGTCATTGAGTTCTTCTGCCGAGTGAGTCCAATTATAGGAGCCGGTTATCAAAGTGTGGTTGTCTATTATCGCGAATTTATTATGCATTATTCCTTGATATTTATCTTCATAAGTTTTATGAGCGTTATCTAATCTGACATCTATGTTCTTTTCGCTAAAGAAATAATGTTTTGAATATCCTATTTCTTCAGCGCTTTTTCCATCCAGAAGTATTTTTACTTTTACTCCTCTTTTTTTTGCTGAAACAAGAGAATTCGCAAGTTCCCGATCTGTAAAAATATACATTGCGACGTTTATTTCTTTTTTTGCGTCTTCTATTTCGTACAGTATTGCTTCCCTGGCACCGCCGTTTGGGCTAAAAAAGACTTGAATTGATAAGGATATTATTAATAAAAACATTTTAAAAAACATCCCCCTTTATTTGTTTAAGGGGGATGTTTTTAACAGTCAAGTTCCCCTTCTTTATCTTTAACTGTAGAAGAGTCCAATTATACCAACGATTATTGCAGCTATACCTACGGGTACAGCTATAACAGTCATGGCGTTTTCGAGTTGTTTTTCCGCTTTCTTTTTTAAAGGTATTAATTTCAGC
Organism: uncultured bacterium; assembly: GCA_964461395.1. Taxonomy (GTDB): domain Bacteria; phylum Hydrothermota; class UBA3072; order UBA3072; family UBA3072; genus JAFGHJ01. Next base: position 10,800 of record CAYWUC010000344.1, on the reverse strand, counting down.
AAATCGAGTATTAATACCGCGCCTGCAACAATACCTACTATTCCCTGAAGAGTCGCGCTCGTTCCATATTTCCCCCAAAATCCTATACCGGTAAGTATAACCACTATACCGATTGGCATCTTGAGTGCTGAAAGGGCTTTAATTGAATCTTCAAGTTTTTTATTGGCTTTTTTGAGCAAATCCATGGTTAATATTAAACCACCCAAAATTAAAAATTCCATAAGGTACCTCCTTTATAATGATTTTTAACATTCTTGCCATTTGACATTTAACTCCCTGTTTGCCTTTGCTTCGTTAAGTCTTCCTACGGGAGTTTTACCAGGACTTTCTGTTATCTTGTATGGGTTATCTTTTGCTTGTTTTGCTATTTTTTTCATTACATATATAAAATCGTCTAAAGTTTCTTTTGATTCTGTTTCCGTTGGTTCTATCATCATAGCCTCTGAAACGATGAGAGGAAAGTAAATTGTTGGAGCATGAAACCCCATGTCTAAAAGACTTTTTGCTATATCGAGTGCTTTTATTCCGTTTTTTTTCAATCTTGAGGCTGAGAGAACAAATTCATGCGTACAATTTTTATCGTAGGGAATATCGTAATGCTTTTTTAATTGGGAAAGCAAATAATTTGAATTTATTACAGCCTGTTTTGAAGCAGATAGCAGACCGATGCTACCCAATGTCCTAATATAGGTGTAAGCTTTTACCATAACGGAGAAAGCACCGTAGAAACTTGAAACTTTTCCTATAGAATGTTTAATGTTATAATTAAGTGAATATTTTTTACCATTGAATTCTATTGTGGGAACGGGTAAAAATTCCGCGAGGTGTTTTTTGACTGCCAGCGGTCCACTGCCCGGGCCTCCTCCGCCGTGGGGAGTAGAAAAAGTTTTATGAAGATTAAAGTGCATTATATCAACACCGAGATTCTCGGCTTTCGTTATTCCTAATAGCGCGTTAAGATTGGCTCCGTCCATATAGAGTAAGCTTCCGTTTTTATGAAGTATATCAGATAAAATTTTTATATTGGACTCAAAAAGTCCCAGGGTGTTGGGGTTGGTAATCATTAGTGCCGCTACTTGTTCGTTCATATATTTCTTTAGACTTTGGGAGTCCAAAATTCCGTTTTTATTAGATTTTACTTCTTTTATCTCGAATCCGGCTCTTGTTGAAGAAGCAGGGTTTGTGCCGTGTGCTGTATCGGGCACGAGTATCGTTCTCCTGTTTTCTCCTTTGAAATTAAAGTATGCTTTTGTAATCAAAAGACCGGTTAATTCACCATGAGAACCGGCTGCGGGTTGGAGGGTAAGTGAATCCATTCCTGAAATTTCCTTCAAAAACTCTCCGAGTTCAAACATGATTTTAAGCGCGCCCTGGATTTCGTTTACGGGTGTTTCAGGATGTAAATTTGTTAGCCGTTTAAGGTTTGCTGTATCTTCGTTTACTTTAGGATTGTATTTCATTGTGCACGAGCCGAGAGGATACATTCCTTTATCGATATGATAGTTCATTTCAGATAACTTTGTAAAATGCTTTACAACCTCTCTTTCTGGTAAAGATGAGAAACATGTTGTTTTTTTTCTTATCTCTCCGGGTTTGAAAAAATCTTTGAGAGGTTTTTCTTTGATATCTAGTACAGAGGTATAATTGTTAGTTTTCGAACATTTGTATTCCGAAAGTAATTTCATGATTATATATTATTAAAGTAGATAGTTTTTGTCAACCATTAAGATTATGGAATATTACAGGGAAATATTCGGATGTCCGCTGATTTGTTATTTCTTGTTTTTACGAAGGTTTGGGTTTTGACAACATGTATTTTTTCCTTTGTTGTCTTTGTGGTCTTTGTGTGAGATTATTTTTTTTGGGGAGGTGGGGGTGTCTTGACTTTGAGTTAAAGGAGATTAATATAAATCCATGATGGATTTAGACCAAATAATGTCACGAGACGAGAAGTCTCCTATAAAGAAAAAAAGTTTTTCTGCTTTTAAGGAGTTTTGCAATAGACTTTCATCTTTAAAGCAATATCTTCCGTCTAGAAAACGCAGATTTATAGTATTAAATGTTTTGTTTTTTATCTTCGGTGCTGCTATTGGAATGAATCTATGGATATTAAGTAGTTTGCCTGATGTTGATTCTTTGGCTAATTATGAACCTAAACTCTCTACGGGTATTTATGATATAAACGATAAACTCATTTTAGAAGTATATGAACATAGAAGAATAGCAATTATTCTCGATTCTATTCCGGAATATATACCTGCGGCAGTGGTTTCCCTTGAAGATAAAAGATTTTATCAACATCCTGGTATAGATTTTAGGAGAATTGCAAAGGTTACCTGGTTGAATTTTATCAGAAAGATTGGTAGGAAGAAATGGGGAGCGGGTGCCAGTACGATAACTCAACAACTTTCAAGGAATATCTTTTTGACGCTCAAAAAAACTCTTTTGCGAAAAGTGGAAGAAATATACTTATCTCTTTTGATTGAAAGAAGATATACAAAAAAAGAAATACTCGAAATGTATTTGAATGAAATATATTGGGGTTACGGGAATCATGGTTTAGGAGCGGCTTCTCGTTATTATTTCGATAAAATACCTGATAGTCTGTCTATTTCCGAGTCGGCGGCGCTTGTGGGTTTACTTCGTTCTCCGGGGTTCTATTCGCCTTATAATAGTTATGAGAGATTCATAGAAAGACGCAATCTGGCTTTGAACGGGATGTTTGAGGAGGAGGCAATTACTAAAGGTGAACTTGATTCCGCCCTTGCGGAATCTCTTATTGTTGTAGATCAGTCTAAAAAAGAAATTGTGGGACCTTATTTTATAAATGAAGTAAAAAGAGAAATGGAGCAACTTTTTGGAAGAGCATATATATCGTGGGGTGGGTATAAAGTGTACACCACTATGAATCCGGATATGCAGCTTATAGCGGATAGTCTTATGGAATGGGGGCTTAAAAGGGTCGAATTGTATTGGCATCTTACTAAGAAAGAAGATATTCCGGATTCTCTTATTCATTCAGGGAATATTCCTTATATTCAGGGATCTATGGTTGTTATGGATCCCGTGACGGGTTATGTGCTTGCGCTTATTGGCGGAAGAGATTATAAGCATAGTTTGTATAATAGAGCTATTCAGAGTAAGAGGCAGGCTGGTTCTGCTTTTAAGCCTTTTCTTTATACCGCGGCTATCGATAACGGGTTTTTGCCTTCGGATTTTGTTTTCGATCTTCCGATGATTAAAGAATTGGGTGGTGAGGTTTACGCGCCCAAAAACTATGACGAGACTTTTATGGGAAGAATTACTTTACGAACAGCTTTAAAGAAGTCCAGAAATGTTGCGTCTTTAAATTTATGCCAGGAAGTCGGACCCTTTTCTGTGGTCGAATATGCTTATCAAATGGGTATAGAAAGTGATCTTCAAGCTGTTCTTTCGGTAGCTCTTGGGGTATCGGGAGTTACCCCTCTTGAAATGGTTAGAGCTTATTCTACAATCGCGAACTTAGGAGAAAAGGTTAACCCTATATTTATACGTAAAGTTGTCGACAGATATGGTAATGTCGTTTATGAAAATAGAATCGTAAAACAAAGAGTACTTCCAGATGCTACCGCGTATATGGTTTTGAGTATGATGCAGAGTGTTTTTGAACCCGGTGGGACCGCTTATTCTGCCAGAGTCGCAGGTTTTAAAAAGCCGGCGGCAGGAAAAACCGGTACCACGGACGACTTTAGCAATGCTTGGTTTGTAGGGTTTACAGCCGGCCTGAATGTTGGGGTTTGGGTTGGTTACGATTATCCGAGGAGTATTGGAAATGGTGCAAGTGGTGGAGCGGTGGCTCTTCCTATATGGACTGAATTTATGAAAGCTGTTTGTGATTCTACTATGAATTATGAATTTACGATTCCGGAAAGTGTAGAATTTAGATATATTTGTTCGGAAAGTGGAGAATTGGCTACTTCAAGGTGTCCAAACGTTCTTAAAGAAGTATTCCGGAAAGGTAACATACCTAAAACTCAATGTCGACTTCATGGAAAGGGAAGGCCTACAATAGAGAAACCTATTGAGATGCTCGATGATTTCAACTTTTAGGAGGATTATATGAAAAGAGATATTTTTTATTTTTCTCTCATTTTAATATTGTTATTGGCATTTAGTGCTTTTTACGTGAAAAAGTACGCTCCGTTAAATAATAGATTAAATGAATATAAAGAGGAAAATAAAACGCTTGTTTCTGTAGTAAATGATTTGAGAAGGACCACAGAGAAATCAGACACACTGGAAGAGAAAGAAGAGGTTAGTTATCTTGTTCAGGATATGAAAGACATGGTCGAAGGTGTCGAAATCGAACTTGAAAAAGAAGCGATATCGATTACTTTGCCTTGTAAAAAGATGTTTCCTCCGGGTTCGGTGGAATTAGGTGAGGAGGGCCAGGAAACATTACTCCGAATAGCTAATATTTTGAAAGAAATGCCTGAAAGAGATATTAGGATAGAAGGGCATACCGACAATACAACTATATCCGGCAGTTTAAAAAAAGAATATCCTACTAATTGGGATCTCTCAGCGAAGAGAGCTGTTAATGTTGTTAAGTTCTTAGTTGCTAAAGTGGATATAGAACCTTCCAGATTAGCTGCTGTAGCTTTTGGAGAGTATATGCCGATTGCCGACAATGATAGTGAAGAAGGAAGAAATAAGAATCGTAGAATAGTGATCGATGTTTTACCGGAATAACCTACCGCGGCAAAGCCGCTAAAATTTAAAAAATCAGCTTTTTGCTTTTAGCTGTTCGCTTTTAGCTTTTTAATAAAGTTTTTTAAAGCTAAAGGCTAATGGCCAATAGCTACCGGCTTGAATGATTGTCGAAGTTGAGGAACGTTTTTTTTTGCGAAAAACTAGAAAATATGGGTAATACTATATTATAAAGAAAGGAGGGTAATTTGATGAAAGTTTTAATATGTGATGCTATAGCAAAAGATGCTGTTGATGGTTTAAAAGGACTCGGAATTGAAGTTGTGGAGAATACTTCAGTGGAAAAGGAAGAGTTAGCAGGCATTATAGCTAATTTCGACGGAGTTATAATAAGAAGTAGAACGAAGATAAGAGAAGATCTTATAGATATCGCAGCAGGAAGTGTGAAATTTATAATAAGAGCTGGTGTAGGTCTTGATAATATCGATGTAGAATACGCAAGGGAGAAAGGAATCGAAGTTATAAATACTCCCGAAGCTTCTACCAATGGTGTCGCAGAGTTGGCTGTTGGGCACATGCTTGCGCTCCTCCGACACATACCACAGGCAACTTCCAGTATGAAAAAAGGAGAATGGCCTAAGAAAAAACTTAAAGGTAATGAGTTAGGTTCCTGTACCGTTGGTATAATAGGATTGGGGAGAATTGGTAGAAGAACAGCTGAATTGGTAAAATGTTTTGGAGCTAAAATTGTAGGATACGATCCTTATGTTGATGAAGTTCAGGGTATGGAAATTGAGATAGTCGGGCTGGATGAACTGCTTTCTTCTTCCGATATCGTTTCATTACATTTGCCGCATACGGACGAAACGCATCATTTAATAGGAAAAGAGGAACTTGGAAAAATGAAAGACAGCGCGTATCTTGTAAATTGCGCTAGGGGTGGAGTTGTCGACGAAGACGCTCTTTACGAGACCCTTAAAAATAATAATATAAAAGGCGCTGCGCTGGATGTTTTTGAAGAGGAACCTCCGAAGGATTTAAAGTTGATGGAATTGGATAATTTTATTTGTACTCCTCACTTGGGGGCTCAGGCGGTTGAATCTTCAAATAGGGTGGGAGAGGAAGTCGTTAAGAAGGTGGCTTCTAAACTATAATTGCTATAAAAATCGCTTGCAATATGCAAAAGGCTTTCCTGTTTTGCGAAAATGTTTTTATATAAGGCTTTGACTATTAATACTTTGAAGTTTGGAACATTTTTTGCATTTTATGCTAATGGTTTTTTGAAAATTTAGCAGAGCTTTTTGTTATGGTGGTTTTTTATGTTTAAGTTTTTTAGCTTCATTGGTTCCTTTATAATGTTAAAGGCATGAGGAGAAAAAATCCCTTGACAAATTTTTTTTTTACCTTACATTTCTTTTATGGTAAGGTTTTTAGAGGGCAATGAATAATTGCTTTTTACGCAAGTCTAAATTTCAAAAAGAGCTTTTTACAAAAATGTTTTTTATATAATTAAGGAGGAGAATCTTGAGCGAAAAAGTGAAGACTGTAAAAGATCTTGAAAAAGAGCTTAAAGCTTGTCGCAAAGAAATCGAAACAATAAAGGTTAAAGTAACTTTACTCGATTCTCTTTTGGAGCATATTCCTGATCGGATTTATTTTAAGGATAAGGAAAGCCGCTTTTTAGACGTCAGCAAATCAAAAGCGAAAGGAACAGGGCTTTCCAGAGAGGAGTTTAAAGGTAAAACAGATTTTGATTTTTTTTCTGAGGAAGAAGCAAAGGTGATGCGCGCGGATGAAGAAAAAATAATGGAATCCGGAGAACCCGTTATCGACAAAGTCCAGAAACTCGAATTGTCCGAAGGTAAAGAAAAATGGCTTTCTGTTACCAAAGTTCCTTTTTACGACAAGAAAGGAAATGTTATTGGTACATTAGGTATTTCAAGAGATGTTACCAGGTTGAAGACTCTCGAATTAGAAAGAGTGAAGAAAATAGAGGCACAGCAAGAAGAACTGGCGGTGCTTTCTACCCCTGTAATTGATATATGGGAGGGTGTTCTTACTGTTCCCTTATTGGGGGTTTTGGATAGTGAGAGAGCATCGAGAATCGCGGAAGCTTTGTTAACCCAGATAGTTGAGACGAGGTCGTTTGCAGCTATTATGGATATTTCTGGTATAAGCGCGGTGGATAGTGCTGTTGCCGATCTGTTGATTCGTACAGCTAAAGCGGTTCGATTGGTAGGAGCCGAAGCAATCTTAACCGGCGTGGGAGTAGAAGTCGCCCAAACGATCGCTGATCTTGGTATAGATATGGAAGGACTTAAAACGATGGCTACACTTAGGGATGGTTTAAAATATGCAATTAATAGAAAAAAGAAGATTCTTTAGTATGTATTGTATTCGTTCACTTTTAGATAATATGTTTATTGTTGATAAAAAAATATTTTACTGGATAGTTTGGATGTAGAGGTATTATTTTGGCTGAAAGAAATGATAAAAAAGAGATAGAAAGATTAAAAAGAGAGAATGAAGAATATAAAAAATTAATAGAAGAAATGAGTGAAGGGTTTGCTTATCTGGAGGGGGATTTCACTTTTTCTTTTGCAAATCCTGCTTGCGCTGATCTTTTTGGCGTTTCTGAGAATGGGTTAATGGGCAGGAATCTCCTGGAATTTTTACCGGTTGGGTCGAAAAAAAATGTTAAAAAGGAAATAAAGTCGAAGAAAAAAGATAAAAAGAATGTTTTTGAAATGGAAATAAAAATTGAAGATAACTCAAAAAAATATTTATTAGTAAGATCAAATCCCCATTTTGAAGGTAAGAATAATTTTGTAGGTTCCTTTGTGTTCTTTTATGATATAACGAAGAGGGTAAGGATAGAAGAAGAACTTATTTTTGAAAGAGGTTTATTGAATTCACTGCTTAATACAGTACCCGATCATATTTACTATAAAGATAAAGAATCCCGTTTTATTACGGCGAGCAAATCGGTTGCCGAACAGTTTGGAGTTAAAAGTGTTGAAGAATTGATAGGTAAATCGGATTTTGATTATTTTACCGAGGAACACGCGAGACCGGCTTTTGAAGATGAGCAGGAAATAATGAAAACCGGCAAACCAATGGAAGGCAAAGTAGAAAAGGAAACTCATCCCGACGGAAAAGTAACGTGGGTTTCAACAACAAAAGTTCCAAGATATGATAAAAATGGAAAAATAATAGGTATTTTAGGGATTTCAAGAGATGTAACAGAAAGTAAACTCTGGGAAGAACAAAGAGAGGAAAAGTTAGAGGCACAGCGAGAAGAACTTTTAGAACTTTCGACCCCCGTGATCGATGTTTGGGAAGGGGTCCTTACTGTTCCCATATTGGGTTCTCTCGACAGTGAAAGAGCGTCGAGAGTTTCAGAGGCTTTATTGACTCAAATAGTTGAAAAGAGAGCCGGAATAGCTATTATTGATATTTCTGGTATAAGTGCGGTAGACAGTGCGGTAGCGGATAGATTAATCCGTACTGCCAAAGCGGTGAGATTGGTAGGAGCCGAAGCAATCTTAACCGGGGTAGGAGTAGAGATTGCCCAGACAATCGCTGATCTTGGTATAGATATGGAAGGTCTTAAGACTATGTCTAATTTGAAAGATGCTTTAAAATATGTTATTTCACGCAATAAAAAGAGTATAGAAGAGGAGAAAAATGGCTAGATTAACACGAATGCATTTAGGAGATATTCTTGTTGTCCCTATTCAGGAAGAACTGCATGATACTGCCGCGGAAGAAGCAGCTGAAAAGATAATCAGGGAAGCTGATAATTCTAATATTAAAGGAGTTGCTATAGATATCTCGGCACTTGATATCGTGGATAGTTTTCTGGGAAGATTGTTGCAGAAAATCGCCTGGGGACTTAAAGCTATGGGAAAGCAAGTTATACTTGTAGGTATCCAGCCGGAGGTCGCGGTTGCTCTTGTTGAACTTGGGTTGTACTTGGAAGAAATAAATACCGCGTTTGAACTCGATTCAGCTTTAGAAAAATTAAGAGAAATGATTAAAGAGGATTCTTAATGAAAGAGGAGATTTTGCGTATACCCATAAATAAGGAAATAGATGTTCTGATTGCCAGACGTGAAATAAAGAGTGAAGCGGAGCGTATTGGTTTCAGGTGGATAGATCAAACACGAATTGCGACAGCGGTTTCTGAACTTACAAGGAATATAATAAAGCATGCTTATAGAGGAGAGGTTATAGTTAACAAAGATGACGGAGGGATAGAGATTGTTTGTCAGGATGAAGGTCCGGGCATTCCCGATGTTGAGCAGGCTTTAGAAAGAGGATACAGCACAACAAATTCACTTGGTATCGGGCTTATAGGAGCTAAACATCTGATGGATGGTTTTGAGATTGAGAGTAATGACAGCGGTACAAAAATAACCACTTATAAGAAATTAAAATGAGCACGGAAAAAGTTTTCCCTTCCATAAAGTTTGTGGTCGAATCGGACGAAGATATTTACAGGGTTCGTTCCGAAATGATGAAATTCGCAAGCAGTATTAGTTTGACGGGAAAAGAATTGGAAGAGTTGAAGATTGTGATAACCGAGATTTCAAAAAATATTTTAAAGCACGGATCCTCGGGTAATTTGAGCATTTCGTTTGGCAAAACTTCGGAGAAAAGTGTGTATATCGTAGCCGAAAATCCTACTCGTGATTCGGATACAACAAGAGTTTTTGATGATGGGTATAGTACCTCGAATACTCTTGGCATAGGTTTAGGTGCTGTAAAAAGATTACTTACGGATGTTCAGGTTCGGGTAGAGGGAGGTAAATTTATTTTAACCGGTAAAAAAGTATTTGCGGAGAAAAAGAAAAATATTATTCAAACCAGCGTTTATAGTCGTCCCAAACCCGGTTTCAAAAGTAATGGAGACGCTTATTTCATAAAGCGGTATGAGGATACTGCTATAATCGCTGTTATTGATGGTATTGGACATGGGGATAAAGCCAGTGAAGCGAGTCAAATAGCGCTGAAAGTTCTTGAAGATAGATTTAGAGAAGATCTTGAACAAATAGTTATTAATATTCATAGAAAATCACATGGAAGTAGAGGTTGTGTTATGGGGATGGTTCGAATGGATAAGGAAGGTATAATAGAATATCTTGGCGTGGGAAATATTCGTACGCAGATTTACACTGTAGATATGTATAAGCGTCTTGTTTCTTTTGATGGTTTATTGGGTAGCAATATGCGAACGCTAAGAACGGATCGTCTTGAACTCACAACGCCTTGCTTAGTTGTGATGCATTCTGATGGAGTTAGTTCTTTTAATTTTGATGACAGACGTATTGTTTATAGACCGATTATGGAACTCGCGAAAGAATCGTTCGAAAAACATAAAAAAAGTTCTGATGACGCGACTTTATTGATTGCGCGAATTCCTTAGTGGATCAGAGCATAAAAAAGGAGGATTTTGATGTCCAAAAAGAAAACAAATAAAGAAGATCTTGAGAAAAAAATAGAATTTTTAAAAAAAGAAAATAAGGAATTGAAATTGGATCGAAACTTACTGAATTCTCTTTTAAAGTATATTCCCGAAAACATTTACTTCAAGGACAAAGAGAGTAGATTTGTTAGAATAGGCAGAGCTTTTGCCGATTATATGGGATTTGATGATCCCAATAAAATAATAGGTAAAACCGACTTCGATCTTTTTGGTGAGGAGCATGCCAGACCCGCTTTCGAGGATGAACAGAAAATAATGAAGACCGGAGAACCAATACAGAAAGCAGAAAAAGAAGTTTATCCTGATGGAAGTGAAAAATGGGTAGAAACCACTAAAGTTCCCAGATATGACGAAAAAGGAAATATTGTAGGAACTTTTGGAATCTCAAGGGATGTTACAGAAAAAAAACTTTGGGAGCAACAACGAGAGGAAAAGCTAGAAGCACAAAGAGAAGAGCTTATAGAACTTTCAACCCCCGTGATCGATGTTTGGGAAGGGGTACTTACTGTTCCCATATTGGGTTCTCTCGACAGTGAAAGAGCGTCGAGAGTTTCAGAGGCTTTATTGACTCAAATAGTTGAAAAGAGAGCCGGAATAGCTATTATTGATATTTCTGGTATAAG
>CAYWUC010000343.1:0-6733 GCA_964461395.1 uncultured bacterium | reverse complement strand
TCCTAACCTCCTGACTTTCTAACTATAAAAATACCACTGATTAACACAGATGCACACTGATTTTTTTCAATTTCTTTGCTAAAACCTAAGACCCAATACTTAAGACCTCTCTCGTACATGTAGAACATGTAGATATTGTAGTGTCTTAATAAATTATGCTGAAAAATTAAAGTATTTGACAAAATTGTAGGATTTCTTTATAATATAGGTGTCAGAAAAGAGGAGGGTTAATGAGAAAATTACTATTATTTTTATTTATATCTTTAGGATTGATAGGGGGCGATTTTGCATATAGTAAAGACGGTAAATACGGATACATCGATAAAAATGGCGATGTGGTAATTAAACCGCAATTTGAGAATGCCGGAGATTTTTCCGAAGGGTTAGCAGTAGTACACACAAAAATTATGGGAAAATATAAATGTGTATACATCGATAAAAAGGGGGGGGTGGCAATTGAGCCACAATTTTATTGGGCTTACGGTTTTTCCGAAGATTTGGCAAGGGTAGAGAAAGAAGACCATTACTGCGGTTTCATCGATAAAACTGGGGAGATATTGATAGACTTGCAATTTAATCATGATGGCGGTAGTTTTTCGGAGGGATTGGCGTGGTTGGCAGGATACAATAATAAATACGATTATAAATATGGATATATCGATAAAACCGGCAAATGGGTAATAGCTCCCCAATTTGATGAAACCAAGAATTTTTCCGAAGGGCTGGCAGCGGTAAGGATCAATGGTAAATGGGGGTATATAGATAAAAAGGGTGAAATAGTGGTGGAACCGGAGTTTGTTGAAGCCGGGGACTTTTCTGAGGGGTTGGCGCGGGTAAAAATAGAACATAAATGGGGATACATTGGTAAAGCCGGATGGCTTAGAAATTTCTTTGCTATCTGTAAGTGGGTAATCAAACCGCGATTTTATCAAGCGGGGGATTTTTCCGAGGGTATTGCGGCAGTAAAGATAGGCAATGAATGGGGACAAATTATACCTTTATATATAGATAAAACCGGAGAAGTAGTATTTAAACCGGAATTTGATTATATTAAAGATTTTTCTGAGGGACTGGCGGCTGTGAAAATAGGCAATAAATGGGGATATATCGATAGGACGGGTAAGGTAGTGATTGAACCACAATTTGTTGAGGTGGGAGCTTTTTCCGAAGGATTAGCTTGGGTTTGGATAAGAAATCAAAGTTCGGCAGAGAATCAATAAGCTAAGTGGCCAAAGGCTATTATATAAGTTTCTTTTGTAAAGTATTTATAAATATGGAAGATTACTTCATAATATTAGTATCATAGATAAGGAGTGATTATGAGAAGGTTATTATTATTGTCTTTATTATTCATGACCTTAGTATCGGAAGGCAGAAAGTGGGGATACATCGATAAAACGGGAAAAATGGTAACTAAACCGCAGATAGGTGGATTTGCCAGGGATTTTTCTGAAGGGTTGGCATTGGTCGAAATAGGCAATCATTCACCAGATGGTAGATACGACTATAAATTTGTATATATAGATAAAACCGGGAAAATAGCAATCAAACCGCAGGTTGATCATGAAAGGGATTTTATAAGTAATTTTTCCGAAGGGTTGACGAAAGTAAGAAAAGGCAATAAATGGGGATATATCGACAGGACGGGTAAGGTGACAATCGAACCGCAATTTGATGTTATCGGGAGTTTTTCCGAAGGGCTGGCTATTGTAAGGATAGGACATAAATATGGATATATCGATAAGACCGGAAAGGTGGTAATCGAACCACATTTTTTTGAAGCCAGGGAATTTTCCGAGAGTTTAGCGACAGTAATGATAGGAAAATTAGACGATAAATGGCAACACTCCGTCGATTGGGTGTATATCGATAGAAGGGGTAAGGTAGTGATTGAACTGGAATTTAATAGTGTCGGCGTTTATTATACCGCAGGAGATTTTTCCGAGGGTCTGGCGCGGGTAAGGATAGGCGATTGGAAAAGTGGCAGATGGGGATACATCGATAAAACGGGGAAAATGGTAATTAAACCGCAATTTGACAATACCGGAGATTTTTCCGAGGGCCTGGCACGAGTAAAGATAGGTGATGTTTGGGGATACATTAGTAGACCTGGCTTGTTTAGACGTTTCTTTTCAGTTTGTAAGTGGGTAATTGAACCGGAATTTGTTGAAGCCGAGGATTTTTCTGAGGGTCTTGCGGCAGTAAAGGTAGGCGATAAATGGGGGTACATCGATAAAACGGGTAAGGTAACAATCGCCCCCCAGTTTTTTTGGGCTTCCAATTTTTCCGAGGGTTTGGCACGGGTAAAGATATTAGATTATTTGCCAAGTGGTAAATGTAAATATGGATTCGGATTCATTGATAAGGCAGGGAAAGTTATAATTGAACCGGAGTTTGAGAATGCAGGAGATTTTTCCGAGGGCCTGGCGTGGGTTTGGGCAGGAGATTAAATTAGTCGGATTCTATCCTATAACCTACTAACGGTTAAAACACTCGAAACCTATAATTCAGACAAAGCACACAAAGACCACAAGGTATTCTATTTTGTTTTACTGGAACCCGGTACCTGGTATCTGGTACCCCAAGTTTAACCACAAAGGCACTAAGACACAAAGTTTTTTATTTGTTTTTTAGCTAATAGCCAAAGGCCAATGCCTAAAGGTTCTGTTAGTAACATTTAGGACCTGTAGGAATTGTAGTTTTTTATTTTTACTAGGACCTGGAACCCAGTACCTAGCACCTAATCAAAGGTACGGATATGCACTGATTTTTTTGTTATTTTTTATTGCCGTCAGCTGTCAGCCAAAAGCTGTAAGCTCTTAAATTAACCATTCAACTATTTGATCACTCAACTGATCCGAAGGATTTTTCCTCCTTTAAAACATCTTGGCAAAACCAAAGCCCATGTAATATTTCTTATCCCTTAGGTTGTAGGTGAAATCGAGACGGATTATGGGGTAATACGGAATAACATTGTTTATAGAAAAACCGATTTCGCTCGTATACCCATCATAATACGAGGGAATATAACTTAAGCTATTTAATTTTTCTTCAGAAAACCAGGTTCTTCCGACTGCCCCGTGTACGATTATTTCTAAGCCTAAATTAGCTATAAAGTCCAATCCTAATAATTCAAAAGGCACTGTACGAAAGTTATGTTCCGCAAAAACAGCGGCGTATTTTTCACCTTCGATAGGTACAGGTCTTAAACTTCTGAATGTACCGAATCCGCTAAGAGAGCCTGCGGCACCATAAAGCATTAAATGTTTCTGAATAGGTGGATCACCATACACACCTCCTGCGATCAATTTTAAATCAAGAGCGTTAGGTGACATTCGCCTTTTGAAGAAAGTGTTGAACCTCCAACCGAAACTTAATTCACCTCTTGTAAAGGAATAGTCCGAATCAAATATGTCAGGCGAACTGTGCTCGATTTTTAAAGAAAGTTTATTTTCAAACAGCTTTCGGTCTGAATTGTTGCTTTTTTCTAATTTTATTTGCTTGCCTATATGTAAAACAGAATCCTTGCCCATTGATAACTCGAAATTTAATGATCTTAAATTCCCTTCCATAATAGATGGATTAGGCCTTTTGTCTTGCTCTCCAGTCATATTGCTAATTGATGAATGTTTCTCTATATTGACACCGAGAGCTAATCTGGTCTTGAGCTTTTCAATATCATATTTTAGTTTCCCTCTTATGCCTTCATTCCAGTAATAATCAAAATAACTATTACCAAATAGTGATATTAGAAAACGCGAGTATACGATTGTCTCGCAGCGGACATCATTTCCTCTAAAGTATTTTAAATCCAGATGTCTGCTTATTAATCCCACATTAAAAGGATAATCGAGAAAATTTTTAGCAATATCAGTTTTGCCTAATCCTAATTTCAAGCCCAACAGATCTTTGTAATAAATACCTCCATTAACTCTGTAATAATTACCTTCCACTCTACTGTTAGACCACCCAAAACCAATTGAATAATCAATGGTTTTTTGGGTTGTATCTCCAAACATTATATCGAGCATTCCCTTCGCAAGCGGAGCTAATGGACCTTTTGGTTTAAGCATCTTTGCCGCCGTGATAGTACTATCGCTATTCTCATACGCCTTTTTTTCTTCTTTCGCAAAGGGGACTTTATCTCCTTTTAAAATTGATAAGGTGTCGTTTTCGACTGGAGAAAATTTTTTATTGTTTTTATATAAACTATCAGATATTGGAATATTTACTTGATAATTCCGAACTTCAAAAAGAGTCTTACGAGTTAATTCTGAATAACTAACCAATAAAGTCCATTCTTTTGCCTTGCCTTCTAGAAGCAGGGAAACAGGGAGCCAGTACTCTTTATCAAAATTACTAAATTGCTGTTTCGCGTTAAATTTAAAGCGTACCACTGGAGGTAACCTGAATCCACCTGCTGGTTTTAAATCGACATCCAATAAAACATAATCAGGAGTTTGAACGGTAATCTTTCCTTTGAACAAAGGTTGTATTTTGTCCTTTGGCTCTACAGATATCTCATAAATAAATTTATCTTTAAGTTCACGTTCGGATAAAAGTTTAAAATCATAATGCTTAAAAGCATCAGGATGAACTATATTAATAAACGCACAATCCAAGAGTTCTATTTCTTCATCATAGAAGTTCAAGAACATATTAAAATTCACTCCAGGCAGTTGAGTCTTTGCTGATTCTTTTTTTGATTTTACTAACTCTTTAAATCCTTTTTCTTTATCCCAATAGGTCTCAGATACGGATTCGAGCATATGAGTTAGACTATCCTCATTGGAAATGAATGTTCTCATATAAACATCAGCTTTAAAGCTTTTAAGTTTATCTTTCATCTCCTGTTTTTTCTTTATGACTTTTCGCATTATATTTATTGCCGGGTCCTGATCTGTAACAACAACTCCCTCGCTCTGTACGGGTATCGAAATTAAATCTATGTCAACAGTCTTTTCAGTACTATCTTCGACCATTATTTTTTTTGTTTTATATCCTATATAACGTATAACCAGAGTTTTCGGGAGAGAATCTAATCTGATTGAAAAAATACCGTCATCGTTTGTAATGGTTCCTCTGTAAGTTCCTTCGATTTGAATGTTTGCCGTTGGTAATGCTTTCTTTGTTTCAAAATCCCTAACAGAACCTTTTAGAATTTTATAAGCAAACAATCCGGGATTAGCTATTAAAAATAGAAAAAAAGACAAGAAAAGAGATCTTTTGTACATCTTAAATTATACCCCCTGGTTTTATTCAATATATTTTTTAAGTTAACATTGTCAAGCGATATATAGATTTTTCAAATACAGAGAGGATAACTAAAATTTTGTTTAAAACCCATCCCCACTCCCATTATTTACATATAGAGCGTGTAGATATTGTATTTTCTTGATGAATTCTACTGTAAATTTAAAAATTAAAGTGTTTGACAAAACTGTAGGATTTCTTTATAATATAAGTATCAGAAAAGAGGAGGGTTAATGAGAAAATTATTATTATTTTTATTTATATCCTTGGGATTGGTAGGGGGCGATTTTGCATATAGTAAAGACGGTAAATACGGATACATTGATAAAAATGGCAATGTAGTAATTAAGCCACAATTTGAGTATGCCGAGAGTTTCCACGAGGGATTGGCGAAGATAAATAAAGATGGCAAATATGGATTTATTGATAAGGCAGGTAAAATAGTAATTGAGCCGCAATTTGATTGGGCGGAGAATTTCTATGAAGGGTTAGCGGAAGTAAGAAAGAATGGCAAATCAGGTTATATCAATAAAAACGGTAAATTGGCTATCAAGCCGAAGTTTAACTCTGTTCATATGTTCTCCGAAGGAGTGGCATCAGCAAGAGAAACACAGGATTTGAAAGAAGGAATTGGTGAAAGCGGCTACATTGATAAGAACGGGGAGTGGGTAATTAAACCTCAATTTCTTTTTGCAGGTAGTTTTGATGAGGGATTGGCAAGCGTAGCGAAGAATTTTATGGAATTCGGGTTTATTGATAAAACTGGAAAATGGGTAATAGAACCACAATTCCGAGAAACCCGTTGGTTTTCCGAGGGGTTAGCGGCAGTGCAGGATGGAAAATGGGGTTATATCGATAAGACAGGTAAATGGGTGATAAAACCAAAATTCGAGGAAGCTTTATGGTTTTTCGAAGGGCTGGCGGCGGTAAATACGGGCGAGAAATGGGGATATGTAGGAAAAGTCAGTGGAATCAGAAGATTTTTCTCGTCTTACGGGATGGTAATTGGAGCTCAATTCGACCATGTGGGGTTTTTCCGAGAGGGATTAGCACCCGTAGAGAAAGGCGGTAAATGGTTTTGTATAGATAAAACCGGTAAGAAAGTAATTGACCTTGAATCTGAAGAACCTTTTGGTTTTTCTGAAGGGTTGGCGGCAATAAAGATAGACGGCAAATGGGGATATATAGATAAAACCGGCAAATTCGTAATTGAACCTCAATTTGAGGAAGCGCATGGCTTCTCTGAGGGTTTAGCAGTAATAAGAATAGAAGAATAAATCAGGCGAGCACAAAGTTTTAATTTTTGTTTTTCCTATTCAACCATTCAACTATTTAACAATTCAACTGATACGAAGGATCATCAATCCTTCGTATCTTTTACCCTTGAAGATTCAGGCAAAAACGCGTATATTTATACTAACGAGATAAAAATGAATTGTCCGAATTGTAAAGAAACGGAGTTAACTCCGGTAATGACTAA
>CAYWUC010000342.1:0-2293 GCA_964461395.1 uncultured bacterium | reverse complement strand
GCTTAATGAAGGTAACTATAATGAAGCTATCTTCGATTTTACCAGAGCTTTGCATTTTGGACCTGAAGACCCTGAGTATTATTACAATCTTGCTTTGGCTTTCTACGGGCTTTATCAAAGAGATGAGGAGTGGAAAGATTGTAAGTTTAGTATGGTAGAACGATTCCTTTCATTTGCCTTAAAAGTTAATCCTGAATATAAAGAAGCGAAAAAAATGCTTTCAGTGATAGAAAGTTTAGGGGAAGAACAATGAAAAATCATAAAAAAATATTCTTGATAGTATTATTCGCACTATTTCTTTTGATTTCGTGTTATGACTATAACGACCCTTATAGTCAAATCGAAAGGTCTTTAAACAATTTTGATTCGGATTTGGTATCTCATTTCCCAAAAAAAAGAACTAAATATGCTTTTCAATCTGCCAGTCTTACTACTATCGCGGACACAAGCTCAAAACGTCGATTTGGAGTTTGGGCAAGAGTAAGATATCGTATATCCGACAGAATAGATATCGATAGTTTGATAAATATGTATTCATCTTCGGCGGTTAAAGAATGTTATCATAATGACAGTTGTAATTTGCTTCTTCCTAGAAAAGCTTTATTTGACAATACTATCGGTGAATTGGAAGTATTACCGTGTTCAAATAGTGAAGATATTATACCTGTTCCTTTATTTGAGGCGGAATTACAGGATTTAAATTTAGAGGATTTAAAATATCTTCCCAAAAGCTACACTCTTTATGTCTTGGATGCCAAATCCGGCAAATATGTTCATGAAAATTTACTTATGGAGGAAGGTCATATGCCGGAAAAATGGAAACATGGATACTCGAAAGGTGTAGCAGTAAACAAAGAAAAAAGAGAAGCGATTTATTGGATTGAAATTTGGTAAAAGGGAAAATTTTAAGAACTAAGGGTTTATATATCCCTTTTTTATATACTCTTTTATTTTTTGCAACACTTCTCTAGCTTCGGGTTCTTTCAGATTAAAGCCAAAGTATTTTGTTTGTTTACCGTAATCGAAACTTAAAAGATTCCCGTAGGAAGAAAACATTTTGCCATAAGCATAAACGGTTTCGAAAATCTGGAAGGGATTATATATTTTTCTTTTTAAGTATGGTATTATCTTTGGATTTGAAATTTTATCTAATTCGTATTTTCTTAGTATCCCAAAACCCAATAAATCTTTTTTGTAATGTAGTTCTCCAGGTAAGAGAATTAATTTTTCCTTACCTATAAAGTACCACAACGGTACATAAATGAATGCTAGCATTATAAATAAGGCGGGTAGAAATGCCCCAAAGATTGTAGCCATACCAGGTTCAGTAGTATAAAAACTAAAGGCTTCATGCAAAATATTTGGGATCGCAATTAAAAGTATGATAAAATAAACATAAAACATGAAATTTTTTTTGGGTTTTATTTGTATTTCTTGTACACTGTTTTTATCTAAATATGTAACTCTTCTCATCTTTCCCTCATAAATAGTACTCAATAAATACGTATTTTATTCAAATATGTCAAGAAAACCTTTTTGGGTTTTTGTTTTTTTGAATCGAGCCTGAAGACTCGTGACTCTCGACTACTTTTCCCTTGACTTTGATTTGATTTTTAATTAAAATTCAACAAATGAAAAGAAGCTTAAAAACTGCCCTATTTGTAATATTAAATTTTGTTTTATTGGGAGCATTGGGAATTGTTTTGTCTATATACTCTTCAGGCTTCAAATACGTTCCGTGGTTTGACCCAGAAGGTATGCAGTTTATAGTAATCTTTTTAATAATACACCCAATATTCTTAGTTGTAGGAATTTCGTTAATATTTTTGGGCTTTTCCTTTCCCGTCGGAAAACTCAACGTACTAATACCTTTTATTTCATTAGCATTATTTTATGTGGAATTCGTACCAATATTAGGGAATCTCGATTTTATATTATTTGGGTTTTTGACAAATTTAATATTATTTTTTCTGTTAATCTTTACGGTATCGAAAACAATAATCTTGATTAAAAAAGGAAAGATTGAAGTAAAGTAATGTTGAAATTGTAGTTTATTTGTTTTTTTCTAACTACAATCCAACTAAACTAAGAAACAACAAATCACACCCCGATACGGTCATTCTTCCCTACGGGGCAGGCAGAGAACACGAAGCCGCACCACACCCCAAAAGATTTAGACAGGATTTACAAGATTAACAGGATAAGGTGTTTATTTAAAGCCCATCCCAACCCCAAAGGATTTAGACAGGATTTACAAGATTAACAGGATAAGGATATAAATAAGATAAAATAA
>CAYWUC010000341.1:0-1826 GCA_964461395.1 uncultured bacterium | reverse complement strand
CCCTTCTCGGCACGGTTGCTTTTATAGGCATAGGGGTTATCCTTCGGGAGCCTGGAGCCCTGCGACGCTTTTCTCCGAGCATGATGCAAATCCTTGGATAAAACCCTCAATAGAACGTGTAGCAGAAAACAGTTACGGAATCATATATGTAGATGATTTTACTCAGGGAGCCTGGTTCGATATAAGCGAGTGGCCGGAACCCGGGGTCGAAGAAAAATCATGGGAGGTGATTTTTTTAAGCGCAACACCTTCACTTTTCAGCAGCAGAACCTCCATAGAGTATACTCTCCCAACGCAACAAAATATTTCCCTGGATGTATATGACATTCTTGGGAATCATGTTATACGCCTCGCAAGAGGGGACATTCCGGCTGGTAGTTATTCCGCCGTTTGGAATGGGAAGGATGCTTCGGGAAAACCCGTTGCAAGTGGTATGTATTTCTGCGTACTGGAAACAAATAATGGTAAAAAGATGAGCAAATTAACTCTGCTCAGGTAAAAATAATGTTGAAAGTAAAAATTTTATATATAAAAAATGAGGTTTTTATGAAGAAATATGTAGCATTTTTCATCTGTCTTTTACTCACAGTTTCCTTTTTATCTTTGATCGAGGCAAAAGGTAAGGAGCCCGTAAGGTCCTCAACGAGATGGGGAGATGATGTTAATATTCTAAGCTTAAATTGTGTTATTCTCGAATCTCTTGATGCTGATAATTCTACAGGAAATTTATTTTGTTTAATTCAATCCGGTTTTTTTGAGTATATAGGAGGATGGAGTTTGTTTGTTTCTCTGGATACAGGAAAAACCTGGACAAGTACATATAATGCGTGGGAATTTGCTATGAGCTCTCCTAATGATATGGGAGGTGTTGTTATGGGGAATTACTTTTATACTGTAGTGGATTGGTATTACGGAGAAACGATTCAGAGATTCTCAACCAGTACTGGCCTCTTTGATTCTACCTACGATACTACTGCTATAGTTACAGATATTTCAGTAGGAGAAAAAAAGCTTGCATCATCTCAAACGTATTTCATTCCTAGATTGTACTTTTATGCTAAATCTGGCGATTCACTTTTATTCTACTGGAGTGAGGATTCCGGAAAAACTTGGATCCCCGATAATCCAGGGATAAAAAATATAAGTGGAGCGTTTGACGTATGCGGTAATGAAGGCGGTTTAAGTAAAGAGACCTGGTGTTGTTATAGATGCACAAACGATAGCCTTTATGCTGCGTCGAGAAGTAATTCTAGCTGGACATATTATGGACCTTTTGATTACATTGTTGGTGACCCGTCTATAGATGCTTATAAGGATACAGTTATTATTGTCTATCCCAGTAGAGTAGGAGAAGATAACAATTATATTAAGTATGTGGTTTCTTATAACGGCGGAAACGATTGGGTTTTTGGAGTATTATATGGGCCTTCTGCAGTAGGGATTGATAAGAGTGACGTTACAGCAGGGGATGGGTATGGCTTTGGAGTTGTTTATGTGACTGAGGAAGAAGGTTTTTACACACAAAAAAACCCTGTCGATGCGTCGTGGAGCGAGCCCATATCTTTTTCCGATACAGCAGGACAAGTGAGAAATGCTGAAATTGTACAGATAGCAAATGGTAATTATGGGATTGCATACGGTGTTAATTATTGGCCAATAGCAGATTTGGAAGCTGCATTGTTCGATAGAAGCGATTGGGTAAGCGGCATCGAAGAAAAATCACCGGGGCGGATTCTTTTAAGCGCCAATCCTTCTCTTTTCACCAGTCGCACATCCATAGAATACACTCTACCAATACAGCAAAATATATCTCTGGATGTTTATGA
>CAYWUC010000340.1:0-1735 GCA_964461395.1 uncultured bacterium | reverse complement strand
TCCCGGATAAATATTGCCGTCAATTTTTATAAATCTTTTTGCGGATTCGAGCAAGATTGGGAACTGTGGGTTTTTTATATTCCCTTCGGCAGTGACGATTTTTAAAGAAGGTTTAAAATAAATTGTTACTCTGCTCGAGACAGTACCATCTTTACTGCCGGTTTTTATTTTAATCTTGGAATCCGCCCTCAAATCCAACTTGCTGCCGGCATTTTTTAACAATATTCTTACAACCGGCTCTTCCTGCAACCTTATTGTAGGGACGGCCATAGGCATACAGGATATTATAAATAACAAAAAAACAGAAATTGATTTAATTCTCGATTTCATCTATTACCTTTTTTATTTGCTCATAATGGGTTCCCTTCCAAAAAACCCTGCCGCACTCAGGGCATTTTTTGAAATCATTATGGATTTCAAAAACATAAGCAGGAATATCATTTCTTACTATTTCCTTTTCAACTTTTTCAGTTTTCGTGTTGCAAACCGGACAACGAAAAAAAGGGTGACAAGTTCCCAATAATTTTATCATTTGCTTTAACTGTTCCTCCAAATGCTCTGATTCGATTAATATCAAATCCGTATACCTTTCCGCTAAAACTTTAGATCTTGTTAAAATCGTACGGTTTTCCTTTCTGCTCTGATAAATTATCGTTCCACCATCTGTATCTCTATAATATTCTGTATCGAATCCCATTAATCTCATCCATTTCGCGAGCCGCCCCAGCATAAAATCGCATATAAATCTGGGGGGGTCCTTAATAAAAACCCCCGGCTTCATCTAATATGCCACCAATCATGGCAATCCCCATAACCATCAACCATATTATGCTAAAAACAAACGATATTATCGTAGCCACTCCCGAAATGAGAAAAAACGTTTTTAGTGAAGCCATCATCTCTCCCAGAGATTCCACTTTTCCGTCAGCAACTTCTCTGGTACTATTCGCAACGCGTAAAAGAATAACCCCAATCCAGATAGGCATCCATGCTACGATAATACCAACTATCGTTAACGCGTATAAACCCCCTAAAATAATAGCCGCTATTCCCAAAAATTTTATCCAGCCATTCATATCCTTACAGTTTGTAGTTACTTTTTGTTCTATATCGCTGTTCAATTCCATAACTTCCTCCTTTTCGATATAATAGGAATTCTTGTCGCTTAAGTCAAGTATTTTTCTTACCCCACATCCCCACCAAATTTTGAACCACAAAGACCACAAAGAACACAAAGCCACACCACACCCACCATTTATTATGTTTATTTAACCACAGAGGACACAGAGAAAAAAACAAAACTCACAGAGAGAAAAAAAGAAAAGATATTTTTTATGTTTTTGGAAACCCAACCCACACCACCAAATTATCCTCACACAAAGACACAGAGATACACAGAGAAAAGATATAATATTTTTTCACTAAATCCCAAATCCAAAATCCCAATCCCTAAGCTAGGACGTAGATTAAAAAAGGATTAATAGGATTCTTTATTGTTTTTTAACTCTCAAGAAACTTGCATTTATGGCAACTATAACAGTACTCATAGACATAAGCACTGCGCCTACGGCGGGGGAGATGATAATACCAACATTATATAATACCCCAGCGGCAAGAGGTACGGCGATTACGTTGTAACCTGTAGCCCAGAAAAGATTTTGTACCATTTTTCTATACGTTGCTTTCCCGAAAAGAATAAGAGACACAACATCTTTAGGATTGCTGTTTACAAGTA
>CAYWUC010000339.1:0-2103 GCA_964461395.1 uncultured bacterium | reverse complement strand
CCACCAGTAACTATAACTCTATTCTTCATTTTTGCTTGCCTCCGAACGCAAGTAATCCCTTATAAAAACATCTAGATAACCATCGAGCACTTTCTTCGCATCCCCTATTTCTGTGCCTGTCCTATGATCTTTTACTTTCTGATAAGGATGAAGTACGTATGATCTTATTTGATGTCCCCATTCTATATCTTTCTTACCCTTTTCCATTTTTTTCTTTTCTTTTTCTAATTCTTCTAACCGCATTTGATATAGCTTTGACTTTAAAATCCTTTCTGCAATAACTCTATTCTGCATCTGAGAACGTTCGCTTTGACAGGTAACAACAATATTAGTTGGTTTATGTATTAACCGCACAGCCGTATTAGATTTATTTACATGCTGCCCTCCGGGACCCGAAGCTTTGAATGTTTCTAATACTATGTCTTCGCTTTTTATTTCTATATCGACATCATCTTCAACAAGTGGATACACAAAAACAGAAACAAATGAAGTGTGTCTTCTGGCGCCTGAATCAAAAGGAGAAATCCGGACTAAACGATGAATTCCGCGTTCAGCCTTCAAATACCCATAAGCGTAATCGCCTTTCACTTCAAGAGTAACATCTTTAATCCCCGCCTCATCACCCTTTTGATAATCTATAATTTTGTACTTATAGCCTTTATCCTCCATCCATTTTATATACATACGAAAGAGCATAGAAGCCCAATCACATGATTCTGTACCACCCGCACCCGGATGTATGGAGAATACGGCATCTTTTTTATCATTTTCTTCCGAAAGAACTATTCGTAATTCAAAATCTTCTAAATTATCTTTGATTTTATTTGCTTCTTTCTCTATAAGTTCAGCGCTTTCTCCTATACTTTCCAGTTCACATAGGTAGTCGACACTTTCCTTATATTCTTCCCATTCCGTAATCAAAGATTCTATTTCCTGAATTTGTTTCATGGTTTGTTTCGCCTTCTGGGTATCATCCCAGAAATCTTCTTTTCTGCTTTTTGTTTGAAGTTCGATTAATTGTTTTTTCTTATTATCCGTTTCAAATATACCTCCCGAGTTTATCCACCCAACTTTTCAATTTACCAACTAACATCTTTACCCCCTAAATATTTCTCTACCAATTCTATTTCTCCTTTTTCATCGGAAATTTTTCCGATCCATTTACCTTCGACTATTAACCTCATTAATTCTCCAATTTCGGGACTTTCCTTTGCCCCCAATTTCTTGATATCATCTCCATTCAATTCCGGTTTAAGTTTTTCTTTGTTATCAAAGAAATTTTCGATAATTATGGAATTTTTAGGGTACCGTGCGAATAAATACAACAGAGAATAATCTTCAAGCTGAAATAGTTTATGCACAACTTTAATAGCCCTGAGCTTTTTACTATCAATTTCTTTTGCGCTTTGTATTTGCTGCACAAAATACCTATCGAAATTATACTTACGGATAGCTTGTTTTTCTATCAATGCCATAATTAAAGTATTGATGGGATTTACTCCAAATTGTATAGATCCAACATCCACCCTCTCTAAAAAACCCTGTCCCGGATAAGAAAAACCTAAGACTTTTAAAACCCCATATTTTTTCAAATAATTCAAAACATCCGACCCGTCCCTCAAAGATAACCTAATTTCTTTCCATAGCCTATCCGGAGTTAAGTATTTCAAATACTTTAAGTCTCTATAAAGAAGTTTTTTCGTCTTTTCTTCTATTTCAAAAGAAAGCTCCATAGAAAATCTTATAGCTCTAAAAATTCTTGTCGGATCTTCTCTAAAACTATCGGAATGCAGTATCCGTATAAGTCTTTTCTTGCAATCCAAAAGACCATTAAAAGGGTCTTTTAAGTTGCCGAAAGAACTGGGATCCAAATCCGCCGCTATAGCATTAACGGTAAAATCTCTTCTTTTAAGATCGACCATTAAATTCTTCGTCCTGCGGACTTTCGGAAGAGCTACTTTATTTTTAGGGTATGTTTCACTTCTAGCAGTAACAAAATCAATTTTTGAAGAATCCACCCATTCAACTGTAGCGTTCGGAAAACGACGTCTATAAATTAATTTACCTCCGACTTTCTTGCTGAAAACCTTAGCTAACTTAACC
>CAYWUC010000338.1:0-13844 GCA_964461395.1 uncultured bacterium | reverse complement strand
AAGCGCGGCAGGTAATCGGAATAATGAAGCCTCGATAGCAGGTAGTCCGAAACCTTCCATTCTGCTGGTAATAAGAATGAAATCTCCCAGAAAATAAAAGGTTTCAATATTTTTTATGGGACAGTATTCTGAAAACATTATCAATTTAACGCCTTTTTTCTTCGCCCGCGTTTTAAGTTCTTTTTTGTAAGATACGAAAGCTGGGTTATGTGGGTCGGGTGGGGCGGACAAAAGTAGTAAGGGATCTCCTTTTAATTTCGAGGCTATGTCGATAGCAAGTTCGAAATTTTTTCTCCTTGTTACTCTGGAAGGGAAAATAGCGACAGGATAATGATCCAAAATTTTTAATTTTTCAGCGGCTTTTTTCATATCTGGAGGCAGTATAACATAAGGGTCGATTCCGTTGTGTATTACTTCGATGTTCTTTTTTTTAATATTAAAAAAATCGGAAAGTAAATTTTTTCTGTAATTTGTTATTGTTACCCATTTTATGCCGGGAGTAGAGTTTGATATAAGTTTAAGCGGAGAGTTGCCCGGGGGGGGTAGGGTATATGTGGTATCAACATAAGAAAGATCATGTACCCAACCTATGGTTTTTATTTCTTTTGATGTTTCAATTAAAGCTGCAGTGGCGATGAGATTGAAATGCATTGTAAAAATATTGTGGACGATTAAGACATCGGATCCTTTTAATGCTTTAAGGATTTTCTTTTTTACCTTTTGTACTTCAAGGGCAAAATCCTTCGGGGTTTTGCCCTTGAGTATTTCCTTGTTCATCTCCTTGTAGTAGGAGGATTTTAATTCCGGTATATATTTATCCGGTTTTCCGTCCCCTGCTATTATATTTACCTGAATCCCCTTTTCTTTTAATAACTTTGAATGTATATCGACGGTTAATTCCACTCCTCCGATTACAGGGAGGGCAGAATAATGGAGCATGGAAACTATTTTTCCCATTTTTCGAGAAGATAAGACTTGTTCCTTTCGAAAGTAAGGGCAGCCTCCTCAATAAGGTTTTCGAAATCGTCGTTTTGCATTTTAACTGATGATTCATAAAGAGAGGCAACTCTTAAGTTATATAAAGGAAGAAGGGTGTTTATAAGTTTCGCATGGTGTCTTTCGCAGTGATGGAATGCCGAAGCGAAATCGTAAACAATTCTTGCCCAGTTTTCATGATTTAGCAGAGAATAATCTTTTTCTTTACTTATTGTTTTTAGAAGTGTAAAGGAGTTGGGGTTTAAGATATCGTTCCATAGAGAATGGAAGTTTTTCCATCCGGATTTGAAGGATTCGGCAAGGGAATGTAGGTCTATATCGAATTCCTCGGGTTCCAGACCGATTTCGTCTCCGAGTATATCAACTTTTTCCGAGCCTTCAATTTTTTTCCATGAATCCTCAAAATCCTCCATTAATTCAAAAGTTGTAATAACAACCTGGAGGAACATCGGACCCAGTTGTTTTGAAGGGTCTTTTGTTTCATGTAGTTTAGCTCCAAGTCTGGTTTGACCTAATTTATATCCATTTTTGACCGCGGTGGTCGTTATCCAGGTATCAATACCGAATTTGGCTACATCAGTGTCCCATCTCTGGTCCTTGAGAAGAGAACTTACAAGATTTGAGGAAAAGGCAAAGTCCCCTCCTATTGGTTGTCTGACTCTTTTACCCCATATAGCTCTTATCAACATATAGGCAATATTATTTGTAATTGTAGCGTCGTATTTGTACCTTTTATAGTAAGGAGCGATATAATCATATCCCTCATCAATTATTGGGCTGATAAGGTTTTTCATCCATTTTGGACCTATGGAGCGAAGGTCTGAATCTACCATAAGTGTAGCTTTGGCACCAAGAAATTCCGAGGCTTCAAGAATACCTCTTACAGCTGTGCCCTTACCCGGAAGACCTCTATATATGCTTACTGCTTTTTCAATATAGGGAGGTAATTGTACGTTTTGTGCCACCTCTCTTGTGTCATCAACGGAACCCCCATCCGTAATCAGTATCAAGCTTTTATGACCTTTCCAGTGTTCGGCCAGCCCATCTCCTATTTGTTTCATTACAAAGTCTATGGTATCATCGACGTTATAAGACGGAATTCCAACGATTATATCCACTGATTTTATTTCCTCGAGTCTTTTTCTCAAATCGTCCCGTATTGCCGTTATGAATTTCATTTTACCTCCCATTGAGCTTATCCACTATATCAGCTATTTCTGTTTCAAGTAAGTCGGGTATAGCAGAGTCTATTCTTCCCCATGTTGGTATCAAATGAGAACCTAGTGGATGTTTATAGAATTCTTGCGTTGCTATATCAAATGCCGTAGTAAACTTTTCAATTGCAATTATTTCTCTGTTTCGGTCATATTTGAGACCATTTATCAAAGCTAAGTTTTTGTATTTTTCTACAAATTCCATAGCGTAATCATAATATGTTATTTTAAGAGTTCGTATCGTTTCCGAAGAGAAAATTATTCCATCCTGAGAAAGCACTCTGAAGAATGTTCTTGCGATGTCTATTGCCATTCTCATTATACCCGAGGTTATGTTATCAGAGTCAAATTCTTGATGTTTATGGTCATAGCGATCTATTAAATCTACCTGGCATATGCTGGATAAATCCAGGTGAGTATAAATTTCACGCAGGAGACCGATTTCCAGTCCCCAGTCGGATGAAAAACGAACCCTTCTTGTCAATTCTGTTATCATTGCTACTTCTCCGGAGAGAGGATAGCGGAAAGATTCGAGATAATCGAAAAACTCCCGGTCGCCAAAAATTTTCTTGAGTGCTTTTAAGAGAGGTGAAAAGAAAAGGCGTACCGCTCTTCCATGCAGCACATCTGCAACTCTTGCATAATAACCCTTCGCGAAATCGTAGTTAAGTCTTTTGGAAAGTACAGGGTAGGTGAGACGGGCTAAAATATCTCTTGAATAAGTACGTATGTCGCAATCGTGTAAGGTTACCATATACACCTCGCTCTTGGCCAAAATGTAGCCCATAGCTGTCCAGACGCCTCTTCCCTTTCCTCTTTTTCCGGGATCAAGTCCATTTTTTTTGAGTCGCTTATATATAGCTTGAATTTGCGGAGAATCGTTCCAGAGAATAGTCGTTTTTGTAGGCATTTTAGAGAAAAATTTTCTTGCGTGGTTGAATTGTGTTTTATTTGCTTTATCGAGTGAAACCACTATTTCGTGTATATAGTCCGCTTCTTTTAATTGTTTCACAATCCCGGGAAGAGCTTTGCCTTCAAGTTCCGAGTACAGGGAAGGCAGGAGCAGGGCGAATTTTCTTTCTTTTGAAATTTTTCTAATACTATTTTCAATCTTATCAAGAGAATAACCCGGTAGTTTGTGTAATGTTGTTATAATACCGTTTTGAAAAAAATCAGACATATCTATCCTCCAATACTTGTTCTATGGCTTTTTTCCACGTGAGTGGGCCAAAGTCATCAAAACTTTTATATTTTGAGGGTTTTTTGTTATTGAGTAGAATAGGATAATCACATTCGTCAAGCATAGAATAATCATTTGGAGAATCTCCGATACCTATCGAATAACCTTTTATTTCTTCTTTTATTCTTTTGACTGCTTTTCCTTTCGATGTTCCTTTGTATAACTGATAAAAATTTCCTCCCCAGTGAATAGTGTAACCGAGAGATTGTAATTCCCGGAGAAATTTTTGATTCACGGTAGAGACAAAACGAAAAGGTTCAGAAAATTGTCTCTCTTTTGCAAGAGGTATTAAATGGTAAGGCAAACCGGTAATTTCATTGATTTTTTTTGCGTCCATTTCGGAAAACATTTCGATTTTTGCGTTATGTGCCTTTGCGATATTTAGTAAATCATTCTTTATTATTTCGGACCTGGTGCCCAATTCCATTCTATTTTCACCTATTACTGTGAATCCTCCGTTTTCCGCGGCGTACGGACCCGAAAAATCCATTTCTTTAAAAAAATATTCTATTTCCGAGGATGTTTTGCTGGAAATGATGGAAATTATTATTCCCTTTTCTATTAAATTGTTTATAAAGTCACGAATGGAAATTGCGGAGTAAGAAGTATCTAACAGGCAGTTATCAAGATCCGTGAAGATTATCATTCAAGTACTCTTTTGAATATTTTTTCTTCGTTTTTGAGATAACTTTTTGGGTCGAAAAGACCTTCTAATTCTTTTTTATTAATGTATTTCTTAGCCCTTTTATCGTTTTCTATTTTTTCTTTGAAATTTCCGCCTTTTTGCCAGACTTCCATCGCATTTTCCTGAACTATATTGTAAGCTTCGTCTCTTTTTACTCCTTTGTCGAGCAGTGTAATAAGTACTCTCTGCGAGAAGACAAGGCCTCTTGTATGCCAGATATTTTTTTCTATGTTATCTTTGTATATATTTATATCTTTAACAACGAAAGCCAGTTTTCTTAACATGTAAACTGTTAACGTTATAGCATCCGGAAAATAAATTCTTTCTGTGGATGAGTGTGAAATATCTCTTTCATTCCACAAAATTATATTTTCCATTGCGGTTATTAAATATGACCGGAGCAGGCGGCTCATTCCTGAGAGGCGTTCGCAAAGTATAGGATTTCTTTTATGCGGCATTGCGGATGAGCCTTTCTGCCCTTTTTTAAATGGTTCTTCTAATTCTCTTATTTCCGTTCTTTGCAAGTGTCGTATTTCGTGTGCTATGTGTTCGATTGTGGAACCTATGGTTGCTAATGCGAATATATATTCTGCATACCTATCTCGCGGTACGATCTGAGTTGAGATTGGCTCGGGCTTTATATTTAGTTTTTTTAACGCAAGTTCTTCCACTTCGGGATCGAGATGGGCGAAATTGCCCATTGCACCGGATATTTTTCCGTATTCGGTTTCGCTCGAAGCTGTTTCAAACCGACGGTTTGCTCTTTTCATTTCCGAATACCATGATAAGAATTTAAGTCCGAGAGAGGTTGGTTCTCCGTGAATACCATGAGTTCTTCCTATAATGGGAATTCCTTTACATTCGAGAGCTTTTTCTTTTAAGATTTCAAGGATATTTTCGAGGTCTTTTTTTACTATTGCCGAACATTCTTTTACCTGGATTGCGAAAGAAGTATCTACAATATCCGACGATGTTAATCCCTGATGGAAAAACCGGGTCGAATCTCCTCCTTTTTCTCCTACGGCAGTAATAAAAGATACGACGTCGTGTCGAGTCTTTTTTTCGATTTCTTT
Source organism: uncultured bacterium (assembly GCA_964461395.1). Lineage (GTDB taxonomy): Bacteria > Hydrothermota > UBA3072 > UBA3072 > UBA3072 > JAFGHJ01. The sequence goes on along the minus strand of CAYWUC010000338.1, from coordinate 8,636 downwards.
TATCCTTTCGGCGGAAACTTTGATTCCTTCTAAAGATTTTGCGGTACCCTTTGGGATATCCCCCAATTTCTCGCGGGCAGAAAGGACAGCAAGTTCGACTTCGAACCAAATCTTAAATTTGTTATCATCAGACCAGATTTTATCAATTTCTTCAATACTATATCTTGGAATCATTATCCCTCCTTAAAAGAATTCCACTTTTAGATTATAAAATTATCTTTTATAATGTCAAGGTCAGAACCGCTCTAAGGCTATGGCTTACGGCTAACAACAATTAATAATTTTGAATATTGAATTAAAAATAAAAAAATCCGTGTTTATCTGTGCCCCATTCTCGGATGTGGGGATGGGATTCTGTATTCTGTCTCCCGGCTTCTGAATTCTGTTTTCTCTGTGTCCTCAGTGGTAGATCTTTAAAGGATTATTTTACATAAATAAACTTTGTTAATTTAATAAACTTATTCCCGTTGGCTTTCATTCTGATAAAATATACACCTGCCGAGTTATTACTTATATCTATTTGTTTTGAATGGAAACCTGCAATGTTCTCTTCTGAAATTTCTTTTATTTTTGTTCCTTTTATATCGTAAACTTCAAAATTAACATCGTTTTTCTCGGGTAATCCGTATTTTATTTCTAAATTATGATTTACTATAACCCCTTTTACACTCATAGAATAAACTTTTGGTATTCTAGAAAAAGGAATGGCTGAAGTAGGAGAAATAGTAAATAACGCATCACTTGTATCTGAAGGAAAACCGGTTGTGTCGATAATTCTCACAAGACAACTGTCTGAAGGTGTATTGGGTACTATCCAGTAGTAGGACAGGGTATCCGCTTGTATAGCCGCAATTATCTCCGACCAGCTCGAGCCGTTATCTGTAGAATACTCGATTCTAACACCTTCGATGGTAAGGTTTGAAGCCCAGGTAATATTATAGGTGCTGTCCGCGTGCCAATTTTCTCCTCCGTTGGGAGCGGTAATCGTTATGTATGGTGTAGGAGCGATTTCGAAAAACGCGTCACTTGTATCTGAAGGGCTTTGAGTTATATCGAATGAATCGGCAACTCTTATAAGGCATCTTTTTGAAGGTGTGTTTGGTATTGTCCAGGAGTAAAAGCCTGAATCAGGGTGGACATAGGAGGTAACTTCCAACCAGTTTGCCCCGCTGTCTATTGAGTAATCGATGAACAGAAAATCACTTGTACCTTCCGAAGTCCAGGTAATATCATATGTGCTGTCTATATACCAGATTTCACTTCCGTTGGGGCTCGTAACTGTTATGTATGGTGATATTATCGAGAATACTGTATCACTTGTATCCGAAATAAGACCTGTTGCGATATCTGTAATCCTCACAAGGCAGCTGTCTGAGGGTGTATTGGGTATTATCCAGGGGTAAGTAATGGTATCCGCTTGTTTGTTCGTAACTATCTCCGACCAGTTCTCCCCATTGTCTGTAGAATACTCGATTCGGACGACTTCAGTTGTAAGATTCGTAGTCCAGATGATGTCGTAAGTGCTGTCAACCTCCCAGTTTTCTCCGCCGTTGGGAGCTGTTACGGAGATAAATGGCGCCGACGATATTGTAAATACGGCATTGCTTACGTCCGATGGGCTTCCGTCCGTATCACTTATTCGAACCAGGCAATTAACTGAAGGGGCGTTCGGTATTGTCCAGGGATGAATTTCGTCATCCGTGGTACTCGCAATCACGTCCGTCCAATTAGAACCATTGTTTATCGAATACTCGATATGAACATTACCGCTTGTTCCAACCGAAGTCCAGGTAATGTTTTGACTGCTTCCGACCTGCCACTCCTCTCCGCCGTTTGGTGCTGTAACTGTTATATCCGGTGTGGTATATATTGTAAATACAGCATCGCTTACGTCCGAAGGGTCTCCACCATCTGTATCACTTATACGGATCAGGCAGTTAACTGAAGGCGCGTTCGGTATCGTCCATGGATGAGTTCCGTCATCCGTGGTGCTCGCGATTACATCGGTCCAATTGGAACCATTGTTGGTCGAATACTCGATATGAACATTACCGCTCGTTCCGCTTGAAGTCCATGTAATATTTTGACTACTTCCAACCTGCCACTCCTCGCCGCCATTAGGAGAAGTTACGGTGATAGAAATATCGGGCATAACAACTTTACCCCAACCGTATATATTATCTTTTCCGGAAGTGCCTACATCTACTGTACAAGTATCGTATAGATAATTCCGAATGCTATTATTATTGAATCCTGTAAACCGTGATTTAATCAGGGCGCAAACACCTGCTGTGTGAGGGGATGATAGAGAGGTACCCGCCCAATAGCCAAAGGCGTGACTAATGCAGTTATCGGGTGCCGCGACGTCGGGTTTCATCCTGCCGTCTGTTGTTGGTCCCTGAGAGCTAAAAGGTTCTATAGCTCCCGTAGTATTGTATACTGTTCGATTGATGGCGCCCACAGTTACCACATCCGTAATGGTTCCGGGATCCGTAAGACTGCTCGATTCTGTATAATAACCCAGATTTTTATCCAGGTTAAATATCGTAAAATCTGCGTTAGTGGAAATTGAAACTTCTCTTACCATAATTCCATACTCTCCGTCCGTTGGCGCGAGAATATTTATCATTTCCTGGGGCGGGTAAGTACCGTCTTGGTTGTTTGTGGAACTGGCTACTACTACCCAGTTTGAAGGACTGGTTTCTCTTACCAGATAAAGATCGTAATCTTCGTTGCTGCTTCCATAAGTATCATAATCGTCCCAATTCATTACTATTCTGATATACTCAATATCAGTATAGCTGCCAATCGAATTTATAGTATCTCCTGAACCGTTGAAATCATGATACAGACCTGGACTATAAACCGAGAATGTATCTCTGTAATGTTGCAGAGCAGAGTTGCCTGCAGAGTTTACCCATAGTATGCCGTGATTTAATGCAGTATCGACAGGGCTACATACGTAACCTGTTCCATCATAATAGCCTCCCGCGTTAAACCATCCCATTGAATGGTTGACGATGTCGACACCATTGCTGATGCAGGAGTCTATCGCGTTTTCTAAATCGGTTAAATCAGCTATTTTGTATAGATAAAAGTCCGCGTCGGGTACTAAATCATAGATTGCCTCGGTTACCGCGGTTCCGTGAGGAGTTGTGGTCTGGAGTCCACTACCCTCGAAATCATAGCTGTGGTATGTTACAGGCATGTCACCAGCAACTTGTGCTTCTGTTAATGAATCGAAACCTCCGTCTATAACGGCAATGTTTAAACCCGAACCCGTATATCCGGCTGTCTGCCATTCGTCGGCGTTCATTAGAGCTACCCCTTGGCTTGTTACCGCGTGCTCTTCCGGTTTGATCGGGGGAGTGATTATTGCATCTCCGATAAGCGCGTTCGATACATCTTTAAGCGCGCTAATAGGTATCTCGACCCTCATAGAATGTTTTGCTCTCGCCTGAATACGCGCGCCGAAGGCTGTTAGATTGTTTTCATCTATATCCGCGGTTGTGATATCCCGTTTGGTTAAAACGGTAACGACTACTCTGTCTTCGATAATATGTAGATTGGATTGTTTGGCGAATTGTAAATAATCATTTTTATCAGCTTGAAGTTTGTAGAGTCTATTTAATGATGAAGATAAATTTTCTGCGAAAGCCGAATGTACGCTTATAAATAGAATAAAAAATACCGCTAAAAACATTTTTTTGTTCATTTTTTACTCCTTTGTTATTTATAACATAGTAAAGATTTCTTTATATTTTGTCAATGCATAAAATTCTTTATCAGTCATATCCAATACCTTACGATTTCATTTAGAAAAAATAGAGAAGTTTACCCTTGACAAGGTTTGAAAAATAAGTATCATTTATATAACAATGGGAAAAAATATCGCGAAATTAGGTATAAGTTTAATATTCATTTTCTTTATAGCCAATCAGGCTATTTACGCCCAGGGTTGTAGTTGGGGAAATTACATAGATATTCCGAGCGCGACTGCCCGGGACGGTCTTTTTATTAACTTTAACGGTGGTTACGCGCTTTCCAGTGAAGCCGAGCAAAATGTGGATGTTAATGGTTCGTTGGAGTATAGTATAGCTGGTTTTACCGCGGGATTGAAAGTTTATACCGAGAAAAATTTCTGTCTCGATTTATCTTATCAAATTATAGAAGAGAACTTGAATTTACCTGGTTTTTCTATTGGAATTGAAGAGCTTACTAATAGTAAGTTTGTATCTCCGCTTGGAGATTCGGGGTTAATTGATGAATTATATTATCCGCGCCCTCCGGAAATCGCTTCTGCTTATCTGGTTGCTACGAAGGGATTAACCAATAGTATTGAAATGACTCTTGGTTTAGGTAGAGGTAAGTTTGTCGGTTATGGGCCCAGGAGTAAATACCTGAATTTCGATGCTTTTTCCGAAGAAAAACACGCAGATTTTATGGTTGGTATGTTTGGCGGATTAAAGTTTAGTACTCCGATAGGTTTTACATTCATGACTGAAACCGATGGGAGAGACGCGAATGTGGGTCTTGGGTATGAATCGGGGATTTGGAAAGGTTCTTTGAGTTTGGGTAAAATAGAACACTTTTTTGCGGATTCGGATTCGCTGATTAACGCGCCCTGGTTAAGCTTATCTTTGTCTGCTAACGTGTTGGGTGGTGGCTTTGGCGCAAGGAAAGAAAATGCTATCGGAACGTTAAAAATAGCGCTGAAGGATGAAAAGAGTGGAATCCCTATTCAGGGTAAAATAATTGTTTCTCTGGGTAATATTGAGAGGACTTTTGAGGTAACTGCCAATCAAAAAAGAGTACTTGAATTAAAACCCGGTATTTATAATGTTACTGTTTTTTCGGCCGGATACAAGATGAAAAAAGCTAATGTCCCGGTTAAAGCAGGTAGTGTTATAGATTTTGATGTCGGTTTGACAAAAGTTATAAATCCCGCTATTAAAAAATCTATGGATTTAACAAAAGAGGCGGCAACGGATTACAAGTATGGTCGTTTAGAAGCAGCTAAGAAAAAACTTGAAGAAGCAATTACTTTATATCCGAATAACGGTAAGGCAAAAAAAGGATTAAGTATGGTTCAAAAAGCCTTTGCGGGTAATGTGAATTCGCTTAAGCAAAAAGCGAAAGCTCGTGAATCCTCCGGCGATATACGCGGGGCAATAACTCTTTGGGAACAGGTTCTTGTGTGGGAGGACTCTTCTGCAACTCGAAAACATATACAAAATTTAAAAGACAGGTTATCTACTGCAAGTAGTAGAAAAAAACCCGTCAGAACTACCACAACTACTAAAAAGCCAGCTCCGGTAAAAAAGAAGCCGGGTTTATCAAAACAGCAAATTGCTGATCTTTATACTAAAGGTTTAAGTGCTTATTTTGATGGCAATTATAAAGAGGCAATAAAATACTTTCAGCAGGTGCTTAGCGCGGATCCTTCTCATGCTCAAGCTAAGCGTTATCTCGGAGAAGCAAAGAAACATTAATGTTGTATAAAGAAGCAGGAGTTGATATCCGAAAGGCTGCGGATGCTCTTTCTGATATTAAGAACTTAATCAAGAAAACTTTAACAAGTAATGTTTTAACTTTACCCGGACATTTTGGGGCAACATATAAAATTCCCGAGGGATATAAAAGTCCAGTACTTGTTTCTTCTATTGATGGAGTTGGTACAAAAATACTTGTGGCTATCGATTATGGTTATTATGAAGGTTTGGGACATGACATTGTAAACCATTGTGTTAATGATATTCTTGTAATGGGAGCCAAACCAATGTATGTTTTAGATTATTTTGGTGCTGGGAAACTTGAAAAGGGTGTTATAGTCGATGTTGTAAAAGGTATGTCAAAAGCTTGTGGGGAAAATGAATGTTCTATTATTGGGGGGGAAACAGCCGAGATGCCCGATCTTTACGGAGATAATATTTTTGATGTGGCGGTTCAAATAACCGGAATAGTTGAACAAGAAAATATTATAGATGGGAGTAATATTAAATCGGGAGATAAAGTTTTTGGACTTCCTTCTTCGGGTTTCCATACTAATGGATACTCTCTTATAAGAGCCGTAGTTAAGGAGGCCGGTCTTTCTTTGAACGCGTATATAGAAAGTTTGAATGGGGTTCTTGGTGATCTATTGCTGACACCCCACAAATCTTATTATAAGGAGATTTCCCCTTTTTTAAAAGAGATAAAAGGGATGTGTCATATTACCGGTGGTGGTTTTTACGGCAATATTCCTAGAATTTTACCACGGGGTTTAACCTGTCATATCGATCCTGGAAGTTTTGAAGTTCCTGAACTTTTTAAATTTATTCAAGAAAAAGGAAATATACCAGATAGGGAAATGTTTTCGGTTTTCAATATGGGTATAGGCATGCTTGTAATTTGTGAAAAAGACCTTGGATTAGGAAAGCTAATCGGAGAAATTAAAGAAGGCGATGTACCGGTGGAAATCAATGGGATTTGATTTCTTTAAAAATAAAAAAAACATAATATCCCTTATAGCTTCTATTGTTTTTGCGGTGATTTTCTGGTATTACGCGAAGACGAATGAAGTTGTTGTAGTTGATAATTCCTTTATGTTAGAAGTAAAGGTACCTAAAAATATTATTTTAAAAGAGATTTCTACGGATTCGGTTAAACTACGAGTTGCGGCTAAAAAAAGACAGCAAAATCTATTAAAGAAGGTATCTCCTGTCCTTACATTACCATATGATTTTCCCGGAATATATAAGTTTAAGCTTGATGAAAAAGATATTTCTTTTCCTATTCTTTTGGGAATCGAGGATTATGAAATAATAATACCTGATTCTATTCAGGTGGTGCTGGACTCGTTGATCAGAACGGAAGTGAGTATAACTTCTGTAAAAGGTGTGATTTTTGAGCCTGGTAAAGTGACTTTAAGAGGTCCGAAAAGTATTGTCTCCAACATTGAATATCTTTCACCGGATTCGATACCTGGAGGGGCTTTTACGACTATTACCATAGGCAATCCATTAATAGAGGTTTTTCCGAGCAAGATAAAAGTAACGAAATGATTGTATTGGGTTTTGAAACTTCGTGTGACGAAACGGGAGTTTCTCTCCTGGAAAACGAAAAAGTTTTATTTAACAATATTTATTCTCAACAAATTCATAGTCATTTTGGTGGAGTGGTTCCGGAAATAGCTTCGCGGGAGCATACAGAAAGGGTTCTTAAGATGACTGAAGAGATATTAAAAGAAAGCAAATTAACCATAAATGATATTGATGGTATCGCAGTAACTTATGGCCCGGGTTTACTATGTTCTCTTCTTATTGGTTTAAGTTTCGCGAAGGGTTTAGCTTATTCTACTGGAATTCCTTTTGTAGGGGTCAATCATCTTGAAGCACATATTTATTCACCCTTTATTACTTCCCCGGAGTGTTCTTACCCTTTTCTTTCTTTGCTTGTTTCTGGAGGGCATACTTCGATCGTAAAGGTCGATGGTTTTAGAGATTATAAAGTTCTCGGTTCTACACTCGATGATGCCTGTGGGGAAAGTTTTGATAAAGTTTCTAAACTTATCGGTATTGGTTATCCTGGTGGTCCTGTAATACAAAATTTCGCGCGAAAGGGAAAGGATGATGCTTTTAATTTTCCCGTACCAGACCCTGGGGCTCTGAATTTTTCTTACTCCGGATTGAAAACGAGCGTTTTATATACGTACCGGGATATTCCGTACGCAGAAAGGATTTACAAAATTCCTGATATCGCTGCCTCTTTTCAAAAAGCGGCTATCGAGACGTTAATAATTAAATTGAAAAGAGCTGTAAATATGACCGGTATCGATAGAATTTCAATATCTGGCGGAGTCTCTGCCAATAAATTATTAAGGAAAAGGCTTGAAGAATTAGATGTTGATTGGATTGCGCCTTCCGCGGAATTTACGGTAGATAACGGAGCAATGGTTGCTTTTCTCGGATATAAACTGCTAAAAGAAGATATTCGCTCGGATTTTGATTTAAAAGCAAACCCGCGACTTTTTCTTAATTAGCCACGGATGACAAAAATAGAGAATGGGTAAATGCGTAGATGGGTAGTAAATAGATTGTTTAACTATTCAACATAGATTCGGAGAATACGGAAAGTAAACATAGATGGATAAGTTTAGATTTAAAAAGTTTTTGTCATTTTAACTGATTTACTCATTTCCTGATTCACTGATATACCAATCATTTTATTTAAAATGACTGTATCCCCGGGGGGGAGTGAGTTTACCGTCGATGTAAACCCCTTTCCCATTTGATACATATCCGATTTCGTGTACAAATTTCTCTTTTATTTTATCAGGAGATGTAAATAGTAATTCAAATTCTTCTCCCGATGTTAAGACGTTTTCTTTTAAATCCAGGGAATGTTTTTCGGCAAACCTTTCACATTCGGGACAAATAGGAATGTCTTTAAAGTTTATATCGAGCTTTTTACCGCTTTCTTCCGATATGTGGTTGGAATCTATTAGTAATCCATCGGATATATCTATCATAGAATTTATTCGGTATTTACGTGTAAGTTTCAAAGCTTCTTCGCATCTTATTTCCGGAGTTAAGTGGTATTTCGTTATGTTAGATTTTATCTTTTTCTGAAGAGCAATGAAGCCCATAATCGCGCCG
>CAYWUC010000337.1:0-3525 GCA_964461395.1 uncultured bacterium | reverse complement strand
AGGGGTTGACTTCTTCTCATAGTCGCAGATAAACGCAGATTTACAGGATTTTTATTGTTTTTTAAAACTCCATCCCATTCCTAAATTAATATCACACAGAGTCACAGAGAACGCAATGTCTACGAGCCATTAGCTGTTAGCCTTTTGCTTTTTGCGTTTTTTTAAAGAGCTAAAAGCCAACAGCGAAGAGCTTATTTATTAATTTTCCGATTTGATATTTTAATTTTAGCAAATAAAAACCCCTGCTCCACTTCGAGCAGGGGTTTTTATTAAGCTATATCGTTCTTAGTTTTAGTATATATTAATCGTAGCTGAAAGCTTTAAGGATCTTATCCAGTCAGTTGACAGCAGTTCAACATTTGTAGCATCGAACATACCTAAGAGATCGAGTGATAAATTCGGTGAAGGTTTCCAACCAAGTCCGTACGAGTAGTATACATCTTGATCGGTGGTCGAAGTGACAACTTTACCGTCTTCATAAGTTACATCTGTGCCATAAGTTGTAACATCGGAACCGTCTCCGCGTTCTATTATTCGTTCGTATACGGATACAGTATCAGTAACTATTTCTTCGGTGTATTCTGTCTTTGAACCGACTGACATAGCTCCTATTCTCATAAACCAGTCTTTGTTTTTTCCAAAATTCAATTCGATTCCCGCGGGTATAGCAATTATGTTGCCGCTCATTCCTTGGGTGTAAGTTGCGTCCGAATCATATCCGTTTACAGTTAAATCGTAGTCATCATAATCTGATGTACCATCATCGTCATCGTAACTGGAAGCGATGTCCAATCTGTAAGTAATATCTTCTTCCACTGTTGCTGAAAAGCTGCTAAGCATACAGCCTAATCCAAAGCGTACATTTTCAGCTATCTGCCATTCCATTCTACCGTTTAAACCCATAGTATTTCCGGATATGGATATTGGAGCGGTCCAATCACTTGTATATAAACTATCAAAAACTGCTATTTCATCAGTAAAGTTTTCACTCTGATTTATAAGGTGAAAACGGTAATTTTCATCGGCGTCTCCGCTTCCAAAAATTGTTGCGAAATTTCCGCCGATTTCCCATAAAACACCGTATGCGTTTTCATCGCTTAGGCGAAGTCCAATACCTGCAATATTGGCGCTGTAATCATATTGATCCACCATACTGGATGAATCTCTGGTGGTGTAAGTGGTGTTTGGGGATCCGGGAAGAAGATCCTCGAAAGAGAATCCGGAAATCTCTTCACTGCCTTTTTCTGATATAGATGTTAAAAAGACATCTCCTCTCAAATCCCAATTCTTATAAGGTTTGGAATAAGAGAGCGAATAAGTTGTTGTGGGCACCGAATTTTCATAAGTTCCATTTTCGGCGCCATACCAGAGTTCATTAATATTTGGCGGATCTAATGTTTCATCGATATAATACATGGAATCTTCGAATTCACCTTTTTCCGTGTAATTTACTTTTTTATAAGTGAAAGCTATTTCAGTTCCTTTGCCCATTATTTTGCCGATATTTAGAAGAGTTGTATTTTGGGATAGCTCTCCTTTTGCGGTTGAATCCATGTGAAGGAAATCACTGCTGTAGAATTCCGGACCAGTAGTTAAACCCAAATAATTGGTTTCGTCCATTATTCCGTCAAAAGTGGTGTTCTGGTTAGCATTACCGTAAAAAGCGGTAATTTTCCATCCGTTATATATAGGACTTGTGACGCCTATAGCAACTGTATTCGCGGATGAGTCTGGGGTTTCTTCGCCATTAACAAGGTTACTAAGATTGGTGTATATTCGGGCGCCCTCAACGTTAAAAATGTCGGTTCCGTCTATAGCATTGTCCAGATCGTCTTCGATGGAATAGGTTGCTTGATGCCTGAATGATTCAAGATTTAGCAAATCACTAGTCATGGGTATCCAAGCCTGCGCCGATACGCCCTGTATCAGGAACAAGGCACATAACAGTACTACTAATTTCTTCATAAGACCTCCTTATGAGTTTGTTTCAATTGTTTCCTTTTTTCTGTAATTTCAGGTTGCAGGACAAATATTCAAGTAGTTGAAATTAAAAATAGGTTATTTTTTTGTTTTGTCAATACCTTATGAGTTATTGTAGTTATCTTTATATTCTATAGTTCTTGTGATTAGGGACTTTAAAAAATTATAAAATTCGCAATTCGATAGGTTTTTTACCAAAAAAACTTTTTATTTGTGTAATTAGTTATGAAACTAAGCTTTTAGTTGTTCGCCTTTAGCTGTTAGCTCAAACAACAGAAATTAAAAACTTTGGGTCCTTTTGTGGTTAATTGTTTTTTTGGGATAGGGGGTGGTGTTATAAATAAAAAAAATATATTTTCTATCTGTGTGTATCTGTGGCTAATTCGGTAGAGGGATGGAGTTTTAAACTATGATAATAAATCCTGTAAATCTGCGTTCATCTGCGTACAAATTTGCTTTTTTTAATCGAAATAAAATTAAAATCGGGGGTTGACAAATTGGGTTTGAACTATAACATATATCGATATTTAGTGATTCAAATCACAAAATAGAAATTAAAGAATGAATATTTATTTCTTAAGCGAATCAAAATTAAAAAATCTAATGGAAATCCTCTTGGAATATGGGAAGGTTTTTGCTGCCAGAGAAGCTGATATCCCTTCAAATAAGAATTCCGAATCCCGTATATTTTTGGGAGAATTGGATGGAAATTTAATTGATGATTATCATGTTCCCGGTTTTAGAGCTTTCGATAGTTTTAAATCATTTGTTCTGCCCGCGCGTTCTAAAGTTGCCGATTATCCTGACGAGAAATGGATCGATATTAAAGAAGAAAAAAATAAAAAAGTTCTTGTAGGTCTTAGAGCTTGTGATCTTGCTTCTTTCTCAATTCTCGATAAAGTTTTTCTGGAAGACAAAGATTACGTAGATCCTTTCTATAAAAATAGAAGAGAATCACTGATTTTAGTATCCTCAGATTGTACGTATTCAAAGGATAGTTGTTTTTGCAATCTTTTAGGTAATTATCCATATCCTGCTAAAGCTTTCGATATTAATCTTTCAAAAATTGATGGGGGATATTTAGTAGAGAGTGGAAGCGATGTTGGGGATAATATTTTAAAAAAGCTATCTCTTCCCGACGCTAAAGAGAATCAAATCGTGAAGAGAGATAAAAATAGAGAGAAAGTAGTGAGAAATTTAGAAAAGCAGAATAAAGATTTCGTGAAGGCTTTCTCCAAACTGGAATATTTATCTTCGAAGACATTCGATTCCGATGATGGTTGGGATCTTGGCAGCACCTGTGTTTCATGCAGTGCCTGTACGAATGTATGTCCTGTTTGTTATTGCTTTACTCTTTTCGACAGAGAGGGTAATAGAAAAGAACGGTATGAAAGATATATGGTGTGGGATTCCTGTCAGTTTAAAGGATTTTCTCAGATGGCCGGAGGAATGAATCCTCGTTTTTCTCAAATAGCGCAGTTTAAGAACAGATATTATCATAAATTTTTCCGTTTTAACGAAAGATATAATGTTTATAAATGTACC
>CAYWUC010000336.1:0-2070 GCA_964461395.1 uncultured bacterium | reverse complement strand
CAATGAAAAGAGTCGTTGAAGAAGCTATCAGAATGGGCGCTTCAGGTATTAGAGTGCAGTGTAAAGGAAGGCTCGGAGGAGCGGAGATAGCCAGGAAAGAATGGTATCTCGAGGGCAGTGTTCCTCTTCATACGATAGATGCTAATATAGATTATGCTCAGGAAACAGCTAATACTAAATCCGGAACTATTGGTGTTAAGGTCTGGATTAACAGGGAAGTATATTAATTATGTTGATGCCGAAAAGGGTTAAGCATAGAAAAAAACAAAGAGGTAGTCTTAAAGGAAAAGCGACAGCCTCTGTACAATTAGATTTTGGGGATTTTGGACTTAGAATACTTGAATCGGCTTGGATTTCCGCGCAGCAGATAGAAGCGATGCGTGTCACTGTAACTCATTATCTTAAACGAGCTGGTAAGTTATGGATAAGGGTATTCCCGGATCACCCAGTTTCCAAAAAACCTGCGGAGACACGTATGGGAAAAGGTAAAGGTGAAACTCTTTACTGGGTTGCTCCCTGTCGAAAAGGTAGAGTTATTATAGAGTTGGAAGGAGTTTCCGAAGAGGCGGCACGAGAGGCTCTAAGAAGAGCGAGCTCGAAGTTACCGGTTAAAACCCGATTTATAAAAAGAGAAGGAGTTTTATAATGCAAGCTAAGGAACTCAGGGAAATGACCGACGCGGAAATTAATTCGGTAAGGCATGATTTAAAAGAAGAGTTGTTTACTTTGCGTTTTGAAAAAGCAAGGGGTAAAATAAACAATCCAGCGCGATTTAAGCAGTTAAGAAGAGAAATCGCGAGGCTTGAAACGGTTTTGAACCAAAAGGAGAAACAAAGTGATAAGTAAGGTTGGTAAAGTAGTATCTGTGGCTCCGAAAAAGACCGTGGTGGTTTTGGTGGAGAGAAGGATCCAACATCCGGTTTATAAGAAATATATTACAAAAAAGAAAAAATTTTACGCGCACGATGAAAAGGAAGAAGCTGCTTTGGGAGATTTGATACGTATCGTGTCGACTCGTCCTCTTTCAAAACTTAAAAGATGGAGGATAGATAAAATTATTGATAAGGCAGGAGAGGATAAGTGATTCAGCAGGAAACAAAATTAAAGATTGTGGATAATACAGGAGGAAAAGAAGCCTCTTGTATTAAAGTTTTAGGTGGATCGGGTAGACGATACGCGGCTTTGGGAGATATTATAGTTGTAAGTGTTATTAAGGCTACACCCAGATCTTCGGTGGAAAAGGGCACTGTTCATAAAGCGGTTATAGTTCGTACGAAAAAAGAAAGAAAGAGAGAAGATGGTACGGCGGTCAGATTCGATGATAACGCCTGTGTTTTACTTGATGCAAATAAGGAACCTGTTGGTACAAGAATATTCGGTCCTGTTGGAGAAGAATTGAGACAAAAAGGATTTATGAGATTGATTTCGCTTGCTTCGGAGGTACAGTAGTGAAGATAAAAAAGGGAGATAAGGTACTGGTTGTTGCCGGCAACTACAAAGGCAAAAAGGGAAAAGTAAGAGAAGTGATAGCTGAAAATAACAAGCTTGTTGTAGAGGGAATTAACTTGAGAAAAATACATACGAAACCCAGAAAACAAGGAGATCCCGGCGGTATCCTGGAAAAGGAACTTCCTGTTGCTCTTTCGAATGTGAGATTTATATGTCCCTCATGTGGTCAGTCTACGAGAGTTGGTTTTATGTTTCTTGAGAATAAGAAAAAGGTTCGTTACTGCAAGAAATGTAATGAAATAATTGAGTAAAGGGGTAAGAATGAGAGATATGCCGAGACTGCAAAAATATTATAAAGAAGAAATAAAGAAAGCACTTTTGAAAAAATATGGTAATAGTATGAGAGTTCCCGAATTGGAGAAAATTGTTGTGAATTGTGGGTTGGGTAAATCGGCGAAGGATCGTGCTGTGTTTGATTCGGCTGTTGAAAGTTTGAAAGAAATAACGGGGCAGAAGCCGATAACTACTCGTGCTAAAAAATCTATTTCTTCTTTTTATCTAAGAGCGGGAGAACCTGTTGGGTTAAAGGTTACTTTAAGGAAGAATCGAATGTTCGAATTT
>CAYWUC010000335.1:0-2950 GCA_964461395.1 uncultured bacterium | reverse complement strand
CATAGATATGACTGTAAAAGTCATGGAAGTTTTAAGGAAAAGTGGCGCCGGAAAATTTGTTATCGCGACCACCCCGGAAATAGAGTGAATATAAAACCAATACCTTTAATATCTACAATAATAATTTATTGTTTTCTGCTTTTATTGTTTTTTCTCATTTCTATTAACTTAAAACCTCGGGAGGAAGAATTTGTTACTCTAGGTTTTGAAATAATAGAAGAAATCGAAGAAACGGGAAGACTCGAAGAAATAGGAGGTACCGACGATATTTTCTCACCCGTGGGAGATATCCCCATACAAACAGAGAAAATAAAAAGAAATCTAAGCCCGCTGCAAAAACCCTCTTACCAGGGAGCAGAAACGGAAAGCGGAAAGAAAAAAGGATATAGATTAGCCGGAGACCTATCAAAAAGAAAGATAATACATTTTAAAAAGCCGGCATATCCGGAAAAAGAAAATGAGAACACTCAGGTACAGCTTAAAATAGAAGCCAATCCTGATGGAACAATAAAATCCGTTACTATCGTAAAAACAGGAGGTATTCCTTTCGATAGAAACGCCACGGAAGCGGTAAGGGACTGGAGATTTCAGCCTTTACCCCCCAACGTTAAACAAACAATCCAAAATGGTGTTGTTACAATATATTTTGAAGTAAGATGATTCTATTATTTATATCCCTTTTACTGCAGCAAGCTTCCGATCCATTTGGGAACAATATTTCAGGACAAAATAAATGTGTTTTATCGGGCAGATGCGTAAACATTGCTGTACAGGCTACGGAAAAAGGGAAACCTTTAGCCGATAAATGGGTTAAATTCATACCCCATAACGGAAAAGTCGCATCCGATTCCGTAAAAACCGACAATACGGGATTTGCCAATATCGAATTTATACCCGAAGAGGGCGGCTGGATAGAAGCAAAAGCAGAAAATCAAACTATAAAAATTCATCCTTTAGTTTTTCCTAAACAGAGCCTTATACAATTTATACTATCAGTAATAATAGGAACGATTCTAATTCTTATGGGATTGGATCATCTAAATAAAGGCTTCTCTCGTTTTAGCGGCGAGAAAATAAGACAGATGCTCTGGCGAATGACAAAACACCCTTTATTAGCTTATTTTTCAGGGATACTTGTTGCTGTACTTCTCGAATCAAGCACTTTAACCGGTTTAATGCTGCTTGGTCTTGTGGAATCTTCTCTCATCAAGCTTTCTACTGCTTTTATTATCCTATCGGGAGCCGCACTCGGTTCCACTTTTACAGTACAAATAATAGCTACAGACATTATTCAATTTAGTCCCATTATTGTTCTAATTGGTTTTATTCTCTGGCAAATAAAATCAAGATTAAACTATATTGGAAGAATCATCCTTGGATTCGGGTTGATCTTTTTTTCCATCTGGCTTATAAGAGATAATATTCAACCCTTAAAAGATGTGTTCGCTCTCGATATCAATCCTTTCTTACTATTCTTCTCAGCTATAATTTTAACTTTCTTATTTCATTCCAGCGCCGCCACACTCGGATTAGTTATAGCCTTTGCGGGTACTTTAAGCTTTTCCTCGATTATACCTATTGTACTCGGAGTAAACATCGGAACATCATTTACGATATTACTCGGTTCCACTCGGTTTTCTTCTTCTTCGGATAAAGCCATGGGAGTAGGATACGTTATTCTTAAAACAATTTTCGTCATATTATCTCTTTATCTATTTTTTATACCCGGAAGTTTAGAACTTACTGCGAGAGGAATTGCCAATATTCACACCCTTGTAAACTGCTGGGGACTTATATTGATTCCTTTTTGCTTTCCTCTTGCAAAATTCCTCAGGAGATTGTACGGAAGAAAGGAATCCAAGCTTAAACTCGATCCTCTTTTCCTGTCTTCTTCCACTGTCGCCATATCAAAAACTTACGATGTGATACGTGAATCTATGGAAATTGTTAAACTCATGTTTAAGGATACACTGGAAGTATTTAAGCAAAACAACGACGCAATACGCAAAGTTATAATTTCCAAAGACAATATAGTAGATAAAAATCGGGAAGAATTGACCGCCTATATCTCTAAACTGCTCGGCAAAGAACTCTCGGATAGAGAAAGCAAAAAATGTGTCACAATACTGGAAATAGGAAACGAAATCGAACATATTGGGGATTTAATAAGCAAAAGTTTAATGAATTATGCGGAAAAGAAAATAAAACAATCTTATTTCTTCTCTAAAGAAGGCTTCAAAGAAATAAAAAAATATCATGAAACTATTTTCTCTAATATTACAGAAGTACAGGCTGCTTTATCCACGATGGATAAAGATACAGCGGGGAATTTACTTGCAAACAAGAAAAAAACTGAAAAGAAACTAAGAAAATTCAAAGACAACCATATTAATCGTTTAAAAGAAGGAAGAAGAGAAAGTATCGACACAAGCGCGATACACCTCGACCTTTTAAATGACTTTGATAGAATAAATTTTCATATATATAACATCGCGAAAGCAATAATAGGGGAATTATGATATCGGAAAGTCATCTCGTATCGTGTGAAGAATTCGAAGGGCCTCTGGATCTTCTACTCTATCTTGTCAGAAAACAAGAAGTCGCGATAGAAGACATTTCTCTTTCCCGAATCACAAGAGAATATCTGTTATTTGTAAAGGACCTCGAAGAAATAGACTTCGATGGAGCAGGAGAATTTATACGATATGCCGCTACTCTCCTTTCTATAAAAGCAAAAGGAATATCCAGGGAAGACCAATCAGAGGAAGACGCTGATGATTTTGAAACAAAAGAATCACTTATCGAAATGTTGACTAAATATAAAAGATTTAAAGGTGTAGGAAATTACCTGGGAAATAAATTAAATACCGCGAACAAAATGTTTGGGCGCCCAAATATAGAATCCGATAAAGAAATACATATTTCTATCGGCGGGCTAAAATTTCTTCTC
>CAYWUC010000334.1:0-9672 GCA_964461395.1 uncultured bacterium | reverse complement strand
ACTTTAGTGGTTTTTAACATAAAACCTCCTTAATTTGGTTATAAAGTAATCGTTTTTAACTTAATTTTATATTATTTTAGGTAAATATACTAAGATTGTCAACCCTTTTTTTGTTTTTGAATTGTACGAGAAGCTCATTTTTGATATTTATACATCACAGGTGTTTTATCGGATCTGTGAATACG
The DNA here is from genome assembly GCA_964461395.1 of uncultured bacterium. Taxonomy (GTDB): domain Bacteria; phylum Hydrothermota; class UBA3072; order UBA3072; family UBA3072; genus JAFGHJ01. Next base: position 9,487 of record CAYWUC010000334.1, on the reverse strand, counting down.
GAAAAGTCTTTTTTGGATTAGGGATTTTCTCTATTTTTCAAATTGACTTTTTTCGTATGAATGATATAATTATTTATAAAGTATTTTAAGGAGGTTAGATTACGAGTATCTATAATATAAATATAATAACTTTTCTGATTATTGGAGTTATCAGTGTTTTGTTTATAATTAAAGAACAGAGAGAACGAATTTATTCGTTGAACCTGATTCACTGGTTTTTTATACTTACTTTTTTATCCTTTATGCCCTTTATGCAGTATATCTCCGGAAAATTCCCTTTATGGCTTTCGGGAGAAGATGGATTTTCGATTTGCTGCGCTAATCTGCTTATTCTTACATGGATAGTTTTTTACCAGTTTGGTTGCTCCATTAAGAAATTCCGCAAAGACAAGCTGTTTTCTTCTTTGAATCGATTCGAGATAGGAAAAAGAGGGGTTTATATCTCTATATATCTCGCCTTTATTATCTTCATCGTCTTTTTATTTGTATTTGGTGTAAAAAATCTTCTTATCCTTGGAGCGTATAAAGAAGTTCTTAACTCTATCCGTTTCCATCCTCTCATGATTATTATAGATAAATTTCTAAGAGTAACACCCCTTCTTTCCCTTGCAGGGCTTATTCTTTTAAAGAATAGATGGACGAATAAAAGAGAGTGGAGATTTCTTTTAACTGCTTTGATTCTAATCAACCTGCTCGTTAATAATCCACTGGCTTCCTCAAGATATTGGGCAGGTACTATTGTCCTGGGGTTTATTGTAATGCTATTTAGAAAACTAAACATCGGGAGAGGCTGGATGGTAGCAGCTCTTTTTATCGGAATACTCTTTCTTTTTCCCTTGAGTAATGAGCTGCGTTATAAAAAAGTAGAGACTATATCTCTTTCGGATTTCAGCTTATCGGGACTAAGAACAGCCTATACTTCGCCCCATTTTGACGCCTATGAGATGGGGGTGCATACATTTCAATATGTAGGAAGAGAGGGGGTTACCTGGGGACGGCAGCTATTGGGTCCGCTTCTATTCTGGATACCAAGGGATCTCTGGAAAGGGAAGCCTGTAGGCTCGGGAGGCGTAGTTGCCAGTCATTTCTCTTACCCCGAGACCAATCTTTCCTGCCCACTTCCTTTTGAGGGTTATATCAATTTTGGCATAATCGGATTGATTATATTTGCTTACCTGATCGGAGTACTTTTTTCGTCCCTCGATGAATATCACTGGGAAGCATCTACCGCGATCTCTTCGGATATTATCTCCGCATACTACCCCTTCCTTCTTGGTTTTTCCTTCTTTGCTATGAGGGGCGACCTCATGTCTAGTTTTTCTTATACTATAATGTTCATCGCTGCGGGATTGGTGCTGCTTTTAAAATGAAGAAAGAAATTAAGGTTTTGAACGTTTTATTGGACGACCGGATTGGCGGAGCGCACATACGTATCTTTAGAATCGCGAGGAAATTGAAAGAAAGAGGAATTGAATACTTTCAAGCAGTCCCAAATGGAAATGGAGAAGCCCCCAATTATGCCAGAAAAGCGGGAGTTACGGTCTATCGTTGTGGATTGGGAACTCCGCACTTTATCAGAAATTTTAAGACTTTCTTTTTGAATATAAGTTATCTTATAAATTTTATCCCATCTATTTATTATCTCATAAGAATTATCAAACTAAATAAGATCGATATTGTCCACCTTCACGGATTATTGAATTTCCAGGGAGCTTTAGCCGCTTTATTCACGGGGCGTTTGGTCGTGTGGCATTTTCATGAAGCCCTTTACCCGAAGTTTTTAATAAACATCCTTAGACCTTTTACCAGGTTCGTCGCGGATAGCTTTGTGCACATATCGGAAGATACCAGAAATTATTATAACACGGACTCGGGTTCTAAAGAGGTAATTATTTACGAGCCGGTGGATATCAAAAAATTTGACCCTGCTTTGATAGAAGAGGGGAAGAAGGATTTTTTGAGAAAAGAATTAAATATAAGTGAAAATGATATAGTTTTAGGCTCGGTGGGGAATGTGAGCTGGGTCAAGGGTTATGAGAATTTGATTGTATCGATGGGAACACTCAAGAAAAAAAACAAGCGGCTTAAATTACTTATTGTCGGAAAGATATTATCGACGCAGGTAGGATACTACAAACGTCTCAAGAAATTGGTTTCTTCCCTGGGGCTCGAAGGAGATATTTATTTCTTAGGGATGAGAGAGGATATTCCACAACTGCTTTCTATTATGGATATTTTTATTATGTCTTCTTTGACCGAGGGGACTCCTATTTCTATAATGGAAGCGATGTCCATGAAAATACCCGTTGTCGCGAGCAGGGTGGGAGGTATTCCCGAGCTAATCCACGAGGAAGAAACGGGATTGCTTGTAAATTCTGATAATCCGGATGAGATTACAGATGCTGTTTTGAATCTACTAAAAAGTTCTAAAACGAGAAAGAAAATGGGAGTAAGGGCAAGGGAAGTTGTAAAGAAGAAGTTTTCGGTGGAAGATTGCGTAAAAGGGCATGAAAAATTATATAAAAAACTCATGAAATTAACAGGGTGATTGAAGCCAAGTCAAGAGTTAAAAACAACCCTACTCTACCTAATAGTAACAACGAATCACACCACATATCCCATTTTCAACCACGGTATTCTACAAGATTAACTCAAGATTTTCAACCTTCCACCAATCAATAAAATCCTTGACAGAAAAAGTCTAAAACGTATCATATTTACAAATGAAAATAATTGCTTTGTTTTATATATTAAATGCCACTTTGCTAATACTCCATGAAATAGAATCGGCATTTCAAAAAGAATGGGAAATATTAAAATTGCCCGGAAAAATAACAGGATTTCTCATTCTACATATACCTATAATATTTTTACTTTTTTACGGGCTATTGGAAATCGGAAAACAAACTCAAACTGGATTAATAATCGGTATTATTACAGGTATAAGCGGTCTTGTTCCCTTTTTGGTTCATAAAGTATTTATAAAAAGAAAAGAACACTTCAATTTATTTATTTCGAATTTAATAATTTACTTAAATATTCCAACAGGAATTACTATTATTGTATTATCGGCACGTCTCCTCATCTAACGTATAGGGACCGATATGAATGAATTTAAAACACTGTATGTAATAGAGAGAGAAAAATGGCGTAAATGGCTGGAGGAGAACTTCGCCAAAGAGAAAGAAATCTATCTTATATACCCCAACAAATCTTCAGGTAGACCGCGCATTATTTATAACGACGCGGTGGAAGAAGCATTATGCTTCGGTTGGATCGATAGTATAATAAGAAAACTTGATAAAGAAAACAGTATTCAGCGTTTTTCGCCAAGAAGATCCAAAAGCACCTACTCCCAGGCTAACAAAGAAAGACTAAGGTGGCTCCTTAAAGAAAACCTGATACATCCGTCAATCCGGGAATCCGCGAAAGAAGTTCTCAAAGAAAAATTTATATTTCCTACCGATATTATAAACTTTATAAAAAACGATAAGAAAGCATGGGAAAATTATCAAAAATTTTCTCCGGCATATAAAAGAATCCGTATAGCGTATATAGACGGAGCCCGTAAACACCCGGAAGAATTCGAAAAAAGATTGGCAAATTTTATCAAGAAAACCAGAAAAAACAAAATGATAGGATTTGGAGGAATAGAAAAACATTATTGACAGATAAATTAAAAGAACGCGTAGAAGAATTAGTTAAAGAAAAAATATCCATTGTTCCTTACATGCCTATATGGACACAGATGTTTAAGGATGAAGCCGATTTCCTGCGAGGGAAATTACCCCTTAATTTAATAAAAAGAATAGAACATTTCGGCAGTACAGCGGTTCCGGGTCTTTCCGCGAAACCAATCATCGATATCTTAGTAGAAGTGACAAGCTCGGAAGAAACGAAAAAACAAATCGTACCTGTTTTAGAAGCCGAAGGATATGAATACTTTCACCGTCCGGCTTTTGGCGATTTCGGACCGCCTTATTACGCCTGGTTTATCAAACGAAATCAGGAAGGTAAACGCACACATCACATTCACATGGTCGAGGCAGATTCGGAATTATGGGACAGACTATATTTCAGGGATTATTTAAAGGAATTCCTGAAAACAGCTAAGCTTCATAATGAATTAAAAATAAAACTATCTAAAAAATATTCAAATGATAGAGTTAAATACACAGAAGGAAAAAGCGAATTCATTATAAAAATCACTGAGAAGGCAAAGAAATATTATAAAACGAAAAATTAGCTATTTGCTTAAGAGGAGATAAAAAGATGGTTAACCAAAGAATACTAATAATTTGCAAATCGATACATCATGGTAATACAATGAAAGTTGCCGAGACAATTGGTAAAGTATTAAATGCACAAATAGTGAAACCGGATAACTTCGATATTAAAACTATTTCCGATTATGACTTGATTGGATTCGGATCGGGAATTTATGGCGGAGCACATCATGAAAGTCTTCTCGACTTGGTTCTGAAAATAGAAATACAGAAGAATAAAAAAGCTTTCATCTTCTCTACATCTTCCATTCGCATGGCTGCCATGCATAAAACTCTCAGAGATAAACTGCTAAAAAAAGAATTCGAAATTATCGGGGAATTTTTCTGCAAGGGATTTATCGATTACAGTTTTCTAAAACATCTTTTTGGCGGAATAAACAAAGGGAGACCGAATGAAAAAGATTTGCAACAGGCACAAGCTTTCGCAAAGAAACTGCAAGATAAAATCTGACAGCTTACTGCTAACGGCAGATAGGTATTAGATGTTAGGTCTTAGGTTTTAGTAAAGAAAAAAAATGCGTGTAAACCGGTGACAATTACTTTAGTTGGGTCGTGGGATTGTTGGTTCGGAACTTCAGTAAATCCGTAAATCAGTAGATCAGTGAATCAGTACCATCCCACCTCCATCAAGATAGCTTTAGCGAATCAGTAAGACAGTTAAAATTTTTACTAATAACACAATTTACCAACAACTAAGTTATCCGTCTAACGACTTAACGATTAAATCTTTGTGTCCTCTGTGCGTTTATTTATCTAAGTGTCCTCTGTGATTCAATTATTTATTTAATTTTTCGTCGGATAAGCCCCAATAAACGCGGTATCTCCTTCAGGCAATTCAAGAAGCTCTTTTATTTTGTCAGGAAGTTTAGTCGCCACCCCGGAACCCGGAAAACCTTTTAATAATTCAAAATTACCGAGCTTCCAGTTCTTAAACAAAGGACTTTCATAATTTACCAGATATTTACTGTCCGTAGCAAATTCCTTATGCAGTTTATGTAGTTCAGATAAAGAATTAAACTCACCTATACATTCTTTATTTTTAAAAGGACTCCAGTACATCAGTAAATCAGTTTTACTACCGGGACTTCGAACATAAACATTGTTATCCAGTTTATCTAACTGCGGTTTTTTTAGCTTACCACAGAGAGAAGCCGTTTGAAAAGTAACAAAAAGAGGTCTTCTGTAATTCTCATCTGCCGCGAGCAGATTATTAACAAATATATGTCCGTAACGTTCATCTACATCCGGGCCTGTGCTCGGATGCCATCCAAAATGATCTCCCTCAGCACTTCTTGGAGTTCGACCGATTGTAACAGTACTATTTACCAGTGTATTATTATATATTTTTACATCCGAGGCATTTATTACGTAAATACCCTGGTCGCAATTCACAAAAACATTTCCCACGCAGATAGCCCTCTTCGAGATCTCAAAGAAAAAACCATTATCACTCGGCCAGAATCGCTCCTTTGAAAACGCTCTGTTTTTTATACCTACATCCTGTACCCAATTATCGACAAAAACACCATCCACATTTCCCACATCATACCAGATTCCATTCGAATACGGAAGATCTATAACAAGATTATCCCTACAGGTAACCCGATAAGATTGATTAAAGATTTTCACGGCAGAGGGGTAATATCCTGTAATTCTTTCTATGTTATTCTTTGTAAATATATTCTTTTCTAAAAGGACATCGTTCGAAGCCTCGATATAAATGCCTTCTGTACTAGTATTGCTAATCTTACAATGCCTCATAACCAAACTGTCTCCTCTGAGTCTCGCCGCCACTCTCGAACAGTTAGAAATTTCACAGTTTTCTAATTTTGTTCCGATTACTTCCTTACCATGTTCCGATTCATCGGACAGGCCCTCTGGGTATGTCCCCTCGACAAAAATCGCTCTTCTGGCATATTGAGTAAAAGTGATGCCGCGAATCACCGGGCCTTTTTTATCAGAAATTTTACCATGACACTTTCCTGTCGTCCTATAAATACCTCCTTCAAAAGCAGTAATCTCTACCAAATGATCTTTTGGGTCGGCACCTATGTAAACTTCTTTTGTACCATAATCTATAAAATAGGAATTCTCATCGACCTCTCCCCTCCATCCGGCTGACTGTAAAAATTTCTCATCGATAAATACCATGTCATTATTAAAACGGTGCAGAGGAGTTTTTCTTCCGTGCCAATCAACCCACCACCAATTATCCGGTTTTTCCGGAAATAAACGAGTCCATTTTGTTTTCCACAAACCGTTTCCGAGGTCCTGCCACTCAGCCGCGACATATGTACCTTTTAAAATAGGTCTCTCATCCGCGTAAGCCTGTATAGTTATACCTTGATTTAGAATCAATTCTCCTGTACGATAAATACCCCCGCGCATTACAATAGCGTCTCCCGTTACCACCTTCTCAATCGCTTTTTCTATTGTTGTGGGATCAGAAAGCGTTCCTCCTTTACTTTCGCCTTTCCCGCCCGGCGCCACATAATAAATCTTCCCGCTTACTTTCGGTAAATCATAAGCTTGTCGAATCGGCCCATAGGGCCCACCTGAAGGATACGCTGTTAGAGATAAAGAACTGAACACGCAAAAAATTAAGCAAAAAGCAATAAAAATTTTATACCATTTAACTTTCAACATTATACACTCCTCTTTAATTTTAATTATTTTAAACTCTGTTAAACTTGTTCAACAAATAATAAAAACACCCACTTAAGAAAAATAATTTAAAACTCCTATTTGTCAACAAAAGAATATCTAATTCTTTTAAAAATCCAATTGGTGAAACCAATATAGGATACAGTGCATCACCTGCCGGCCATGACATTCAAACTTCTTATGCTATTTCAAATAATATTGGATTAATGGCAAGAAGACAATCCGGGGTTCTATGATAACCTGGTCTTTGGAGCTGGTTTTGTTATCAGGCTGAATATTAAATAAACACCTGAACCAATCTGAATATCTCCCGCTTGACATACAAAGAGAATAAAATAACTTATTAAACGAATATGATATTTAAAAAACCAGTAATAAACAATTGCGTATGGATATGAAAAATGGCCAGTAGTATATCCGATGATAAAAATGAAAAACCCACTGAGACAATGCTAAAAGATGCTCTTGCCAAAACATATAAACTCTGGGAAGAGATAAAAAAACATCTCGCGGAAGAATACGGTGAATTAACAGAAGACTGGAAATTTTACAATCAAAAATCGGGGTGGCTTTTAAAAACATTGAAGAAAAAACGTAATCTTTTCTTTTTTATTCCCGTTAAAGACTTTTTTAAAATTACTTTTATCTTCGGTGACAAAGCAGTCAGATCAGTAATGGAAAGCGATCTACCAAAAAACATTAAAACAACACTAAAAAACGCGAAAAAATACATGGAAGGCAGAGGTCTGCAAATTGAAGTTAAATCCTCTAAGGAAGTAAAATTTGTAAAAAAACTGGTGGAAATAAAGATAAATAATTAATTTATATTCGGAAAGGAGGCATATAAAATGAATTTTAAGAATCTTCGGACCATTATAATAATTACTGCAATCCTATATTCTATCTCTGCTTTTTCACAAGAAAAGAATTACGAAAAACATGTATTTACCTATAAAAAAGTACAAAATCACGAAATAAAAGCAAATATTTTCTTACCTAAAGTAAAACAAAAACATCCAGTGCTTGTATATTTTCACGGCGGAGGTTTTATTTTTGGAAACCGAGACGAAGGCCTACCGCATGTTTTACGCGATGAACTACTTGTACATAATTATGCTGTGGTTTCGGCAGACTATCGCCTAGCACCCGAAACAAAGCTTGATAAAATGGTAAAAGATGCCAGTGACATTATTATATACTTAAGAAAAGAAGGAGTCAAAAAATTCAATATTAATCCTGATAAAATTGCAGTTGTTGGAGGTTCGGCAGGTGGATACCTGGCACTTTCGACCGGATATAACGTGGAACCTCCTCCCCGGGCAATAATTGCGATTTCTACACCAACAGACTTTTCAGCCTCAAATATAGAAAAGGGAGACGAGGAGGTATTAGAACAACCGGGTCCTTACGATGTGGTTAGCGATGGAATTATTTCCTATGGGGATTATACCACACGTATGGATTTGTGGCGTTTTCTGGCAAAAAACAGGCTGGCAAACTCTGAAGTATTTGGATTCGACGTAACCAAAGATACAACCCGATTAAAGACTTTTATGCTAACAAAGCAAATCACTTCCTCCTATCCTCCGACTTTACTCTTGCACGCCAGAAAAGACCCTCTGGTTCCTCTTTCTGCAGTAGAACCCTTCAAGAAATTCTTAAAAGAAAAAGGAATTGAATCGGAACTATTTTTGGTGGAGGAAGGACACAGTTCTCAGTTGATTAAAAACAATCCTCAGGCTATCGAAAAGCTAATCCTATTCCTGGATAAACATTTAAAATGAATTGATATTATAAATTACAAGTCATAAATAGACTTAAAGTAAAAACAAATGGCAAAGCACAAAACGAATATTACAATAAAAATATTTGCACTGATGTTTTTAACCTTGAGGATATATCCCGCCTGTCCGTGTGAAGGAAAGAGACAAATAATAACAAGCCCCGATAGAAATATCTCCGTACAATTTCTTGTATCTCAAAATAAGAATGCTTTCTATACAGTTAAACATGCGGATAAACTCATCCTTAGCCAATCAAAATTAGGTATTATAAGAGAAGATGAGAACTTTTTCGAAAATCTCTCTCTGGATTCCGTATCGAGCATAGAAACCGTAAAAGACGATTATGAAATGCTACAGGGTAAAAAACGAAAATATTCTTACAGTGCTAACAGAAAAGTCTTTTATTTAAAAAATAAAAATGGTACAAAAATGAATATTATCTTCCAGGTTTCTAATGACGGAGTAGCATTTAGATATTATTTCCCTGAAAAATCCGCTGAAATAAAAAAAATCGTAAAAGAAAACAGCTCGTTTAACTTTAGTTCCGGCACAAAAGCATATATCCAGCACATGTCCAAGGCAAAATCGGGATGGAGCCAGGTTAACCCTTGCTATGAAGAATTTTACCAGCAGGGCATCGAAATTGAAAAACTTCGCTTTAATAATGCCGGATGGGTCTTCCCGGCACTTTTCAATTATGATGAATGCTGGATGTTACTAAGCGAAACTGCTCCCAACCGGAATTATTGTGGC
>CAYWUC010000333.1:0-3522 GCA_964461395.1 uncultured bacterium | reverse complement strand
TTTTCTGTTTATAAAAATGACCTTTCGTTAAGGTTTTCTTTATATCATGATCCCGAATATCAAATCGATTGGTATCCCTATATAAGTTATTTAAAAGGAACAACTTATTTAGAAGCAGGTTATGTTTACCCATATTTAGATGAATTAACAATATGTTCTCCCGGCGGACTTGGCTTAACGGGGGAAATTAATTTAAAGTACTTCTCTCTAACTCCTGTAATCTTATATTCAGAAAACTATGATTCTTTATTTGCAGATTATCCAAGAATTCTTTGGGGAGGAAAAGTTAACATCAAAAAAGGATTCCTGCATATGGGGGTAACAGCTTTTTACGGAAAAGATGATACCACAAGTGTAATGCTTTTCACCTTCGATGACCCTAAGGAATCCGTAGTTCTTTCGGGAGAAACTGAACTTAAATTAAAAGATATTCTTTCTTTTAAAATAAAGGGCTCTTTCTCGAGAGGAAATCCCAATCTTTATTCAGATTCGACTATGACAGGCAGCGCGGCTGAAGGTAAATTGATTTTCTATTCAGGGTTAAACAGCTTCGAAGCGGGCGTGCGAAAAATCGGTGAAGGATACTTAACAATGGGAAATTCTTATCTATACAATGGTAGAATATCTGGTTTCGCAAACGGCATGTACGAAAAAGGACCTTTTACTACTTATTTCGATTTTCTAATCTATAAAGAGAATGAAAATCCCGGAGAGATACTTAATCAGTCCTTTAAATTTAAAATTTCTGAACCTTTTTCTCCTATTTTAGAATATCAATACGCCAAATATCCCGAATATTATAACGAAAAATACTGGTATGTCGGGGCTGGTTTTGAATCTTTTTTAGATTTCCTGCAATTTGAAAATACGCTGGGTATGGAAAAAACATTTTATCTGGAAGAAACACGTGCCTTTCGGATCTCATCAAATATATCCTGGTATTACTCCAAGCATATTGTTTCTGCCGGTCTTTATGTTTACATAACCGGCGAAAATACCAGTTTTGATTTTAATCTGGACGGAACTATTGGATTAGGAAGTTTTGGAAATATCAATATAAATTATTATCCATATTTGGAAAACGGATATAAGGAACACCTGCTCAGGATTGTATATGAATATTATTTATAGGGAACTAACTCATTGTTTTTGTATCTAAACAAATAAATGAAGAAACGGGAGAAAAAACATGATAAAACGAGGGAAGAAATATTCGAACAGGCTGTTAAAAAATATACGCCAAGGATTTATAAAATGATTTATAATATGACAAATAATTACGAAATAACAGAGGATCTAACCCAGGATGTTTTCATGAATGCCTGGAGGGGTTTTAAGTCGTTTAGAGGAGATTCCTCTATTTACACATGGCTTTACAGGATTTCTCTTAACACTGTATTTAAATATAGAAGACAAAATGCTCGTATGGAAAAAATCGTTTCAATCGATGCCATTGCCCCTCCTGAAACAAAAAACAGTCCTGAGAAAACGATGGTCAATAAGGACGATCGCCAAATAGTAAAACAAATGTTATATTCTCTTCCCACAAAACATCAGGAGATTCTAATACTTAGATATTACGAAGACTTCGACTATTTACAAATATCTCAAACGTTGGGTGTCCCGATAGGAACAGTTCGTTCTCGTATTCACAGAGCTCTTTTCAAGCTTGAAGAATTAGTAAGGGGAAAAAGATGAACAACCATAAAAGATTTGAAGAATTACTTCAGGGTTATCTGGACAACACTCTTAACAGTAAAGAAAAAGAAATATTTCAGAAACATCTCGCTTCCTGCAAAGGATGCGAAAAAAAGCTTAAAGAAAGAAAAAATTTTCTGGAAACATTGCGTTCAACAAAAGTAGAAATCCAATGCCCGGATTATTTAATCGATAATATACTTAAAAATACTACTAAAAAGAAATCCAGAGAAATAATTAGCTCAAAAACAATCAGATGGAGATATCTGGCTGTGGGTGCCGCAGCAATTTTGATTGTCTTTTCTACTATCTTATTTAACATTGAAGACAGCAGACATATATTTATAACAAAGAATATCAAAGAAATCCGAAAAGAAAAGATTCTAACGGAAGAAACAAAAACTCCCAAGAGCGAAGAGGAAATTTTAGAGCAAGAAGAATCCGCGGTTATAGCAGAGAAAAAGCGCAGCACAAAAGAACCCCTAAAACTGACCGAAGAGCCAAAGTCCGCTACACCGGAAACAAAGGCATATTTTACCGGGGTAGAAAAAAAAGAAATTGATATTTTATCTGAGAATCTTGCAATAGATAAAACCCCAAACGAAGATATACAGACAGAAACTCCAATGCCATCGAGAGCGGCTAAGTCTATTGCCCCCAGCATAACGTCGAATAGTAAATTAAAGGAAATAAAAACTTTCGGCTTCGATTCTGAGACAGAAAAAGAAGCAAAAGACATTACAGTTTTCGAAGAGGATATATCAACTGGAGGTATTGCCGGAAGCCACTTTGAAGAAACACGTTTCGTTTTTCCTGAAGAAGGATCGGTTGTCGGAAAAGATTTTGAAATTGTCATCATATTAAAAAATCCGGCGGAAAAGATTGAAATAAGTCTGGATGGGGAGAAAATAACCAACTACACAAAAACAAAAGATTCAAATATTATATTTATAGGAAGTGATTCCCTTCCTTCTCTGGAAGAGGGTCTCCATTTCCTTTCCGTGTCGACAACAAAAGAAAAAAATCTCACTTTCTATAAGGAGGGATAATGTTAGTTTTTTTAATATTATCTTTAGAATTACATATATCACCAAACCCTATCGAAGGTAAAGTAGGAGAGAGAATTCCCTTTAGCGTTAGCGTACTGGATAAAGAAGGGACAAGAATAAAAAAGGATTTATCTTTCAGTGTTGTCCCCAATTCTCTTGGTCGAATACAGGGGAACTTTTTTGTGGCCGAAAAAGAAGGAAGAGGGGTTTTGAAATGCAGAAGCAGCATAAACGGTAATTATGTGAACGGTTTCGCCTATATCAAAATAGGATCAAAAGAAACAGCAAAGATCATTCCACCCGTTTCAATTCTAAAAAAAGGGGAAACAACCAAATTTAGTATTTCCGGCGGAGAAGCAAAGGAATGGAAGTGTATTCCTGCCAATATCGGGGACATTCGAAATGGCGTTTTTACCGCAAAAAATACGGGTAAAGGCAGAGTAATAGCCATACTTACAAATGGAGAAATAAAAACCGCGTTAATCAGAGTCGGCGGGGTAATAAAAGATATTCAAATTTCTCCCCGGTTCAAAAGACTAAAAACAGGTGAAACCGTACAATTCAAGATAACAGAGAAAGAAAAAGTTATCTGGAGCGTTGAAGGAGAAAAGGTGGGAACAATAAACTCCAATGGTTTATTTACGGCTAAAATGCCCGGGAAAGCCGTGATAAAGGCAAAAGGGGACAAAATGGAAGGGCAGGCTATCGTCGTGGTAAGCGGAGAAGTGGGCCTGCGTTTAATTCCCGAAACCGCAACTCTTAAAACGGGAGAAAA
>CAYWUC010000332.1:0-10691 GCA_964461395.1 uncultured bacterium | reverse complement strand
GTGTAACTAAAATCACCATAGCGTTCAGTCTGGTAAAGTGTGTCATCTTCAGTTCCCGCTATAGAATTCGATGCAGAATAGGTGGAACCTCCTGAAACCCATCCAGTGGTTTCATCATCTATATATTCAATACCGCTTGTTTGTGATATGTAGTTATCGCCTCCGGCATTAAGGGCATGAATTACTTCGCCATCTCCACCCTCGTTTGTGGCGACATCGATTTCACTACTGACATCCGAAATATATTGTCCATTATATGAACGAACCCGATAGAAGTAATCCGTGGATTTTAATAAACCGGTTTCCAAATAGAATGTATCGGGTGTTGTACCCACTGTTCGAAAAACTCCGTCTATATCTATCTCTACATAATATCCGAGTATATCTCCACCTACAGCACTCCACGTTAAAAGGATTTGGCTGGAGTTTACGGCATTTCCCTCTAAATTTTCAGGAGGGTCAGGAATGGTGATTGGTTTAGCTTCACCCTCAATCCGGATAGTAATACCCGCGGGCGTTACCGTTCCTTCCCAATCCAGTTTCAAATGGGCCAGGTCTCCACCTCCCGTGCGCAAATAGTCTGTATCGACCCCATCTACGCGTACAAAATCTATCGAATTCAATGAATCGCTGTATAAATCCCAAACATAAATTGCCGTAACGTCCATCGATTGATCCGGTGTGAAAACAATTTCCTGATTTTGATAAAAATCACCATAAGCTTCGTAACTCACTGTAGCATATCCTTCGGGAGTAATTACGAGGGCTTCCTGTAACTGGTGGTTTAATGAGTCGAAAAGCATCGGTTCGAGCCATAGTTCACCTGAATATTTGTTGTGATGAAAGCCCGCGATATTGTAGTAATTACGCCATAAAACAGGTATACTGATATACTGGTTCGTTCCGAGCGCGCTTGCAGCAATCCACGTTGGGGAAGAAACTTCCGTAGGAATACCGAGCTGTTGGTTAAATACAAGATTCCTATTAAGATAATTCCTTTCATACATATCCCTCTGCAGAGCCCACCACATATTAGGCCTTCTTGTTTGCAGGGAATATCCCCCCAGATGTCCTATAAGATACGGCTGCCATTCCGAATAGGAACCGCCGGACAGGCCCATACCTTGATTAAGAGGATCATAATAATTTACAATTGTGTTATAAAGTCCATTTAATTTTTGCTTCTCCCAGAAGGGTCCCATCTTTAGATAATTGGCAATCCACGGACCACCGAGAACGCTCTCACAAAAATTTGCCGCAGGATAAGTATTATCTAACCATCTGCTTTCAAAATTTGTTAAAGCCGTATCTAAAGCAGCCTCGTAAAGACTATCTATATCTGTTTCTCCCATTACATCCGCCAAATAAGTCATAATCTGATAAGCCACGATAGAAAGACCCGAATTAAATGCTTGTGAATTACCGCCGGCATCATAGGTACTAAGCGAATTTTCAAACGTATAGGGGTAAACCGAGCTGCCGTACAAATCGACCTGATAGAGAATACGCTGGGCTGCTTTTTTTACGTAGGGCCAGAAATAGGAAAGCTTATCCATATCGGCAGTAGCTATAAATGCTTCATAAACGGAGATAATAAAGCCGCAATTTAAATCGACCCATTCATATATCTCCCGGTAGTCGGAGTGTTCCGTATCATCCCAACCACAATAATTAAAATTTGTTCCGAAATCGTGATGAATCTGACCGGTGTAGCTCGAGACATGCTGAGTTCGAGCCCACCATTCTAATTCCTGCCAGGCAAGCTGGGGGTTTATCATTGTATATATTTGCCTTGTATGCCACATTTGGTCCATAGTCCCTTCCGGATGCCACATGCCTTCTGTATGGCAATAACGACCGTCCTCGAAATATACACTGTTGTTAACCAGGTTCGCGAGCGAATTAAGGGTCTGATCGATCAGCCACTCCGGAAGGTTAGAATTCCGCATACGTGTTACCAATTCTTCCGATTTATCCTTAAAAGTATCAAAATTACTAAGGGCTGAAACAGATACCTCTTTAGCGTTACTCCATATATTCGTATATTGATAGTGTTCCAATTCGTCGGGTTGATACCAGGATAAAACAAAACGCACTCTTCTTGTTTCCGACGGAGACAGAGAAACTCTTAAGGCAAGTCGGTTTGTCGTACCTGAGAGATTATTATCGCAAAGCCCGCTGGTAAAAAACCCATCATCATTTCCGTAACTCAGGATCCCAGTTCCATCCGGAAAATCTCCGTAGAGAGAGAGTTCCAGAGATGTGCCGTTTGCCACAAATCCCGTATCAGTAATAGCTACTGGTGTGACAGGTGTTTCGATTTGAAAAGCCAGGGCAACTGTAGCCTCGCTGCTTTCCAAATTCTCAACAGTAAATTCAAACATAGCGCAGGGATGGCACATCATCAAAACGGAATCAGGGGCATAGGGCATGTAGGCTGTCATTGTGGCGGAAACATCATTCCACTCGCCAAAATTCACCCGGTGTAAAGGAAAAATCGCGTCGTCATCCACCCTTCCGCCATTCTGCAGAGCTGCTAATAAATCATCCGTTAATATTGAGTCTCCTCTCTGGATAAATAACTGAAATTGTGTTTCGGATAAAGGGTCATAATCTCCGTTCCGTGTGGGAGTACGAAAATTCGCGTTAAATGTTCCGCTTCCGGCATTATATTTTACAGCTCCCGTACCGATACCGCCTAAAGGTAATCCGGTTGTCCCGTCCGTTTTCCCGAACAAACAAACATAAATAAGTAATAACAGCGCACAAATTCTTTTTAATATCTTCATATTTATTCCTTTTTAGAAAACTTAAGATTTTATTGTGGATAAGTCAAGGGTCGGTGCTTCGCACCGAGTCACTTGTCATTAGTCACTAGTCAGAAAAAAGAAAAAAAACAAAAATCTGTGTTTATCCGTGTTCATCCGTGGCAATTATTTTAGTTGGGATGTTAGGAGGTTGGGAAGTAAAAACAAAGAAAACTTTTTTCTCAGTGTCTTTGTGTCTCAGTGTGAGATTAATTTGGTGTTGTGGGATGGGTTTTATTTTGGCGTGTGACTAACGACTTGTGACTAGTGACTATTCTTGTGGTTTTTTATTCCCCGATTATCTTAATCAACACTCTTTTCTTTCTTCTTCCGTCGAATTCCCCGTAGAATATCTGTTCCCAGGGGCCGAAGTCTAACTGCCCATCGGTAACTGCCACCACTACATCTCTACCCATGAGCTGTCTTTTTATATGTGCATCCGCGTTATCTTCGTAGGTATTATGTTTATAGCGCGGCGGGTCGTATGGCACTTTTTCTTCAAGCCATTTTTTATAGTCTTCATGCAAACCTGATTCATTATCATTTATAAAAACACTCGCAGTTATATGCATCGCATTAACGAGACATAAGCCTTCTTTTATTTTACTTTCCTTAAGGGTTTCCTCCACCTGCGGCGTAATATTTATAAAATCTACCCTGTTGGGCGTATTGAACCATAATTCTTTTTTATAATTTTTCATCTGTTTCCTCCCAATTATTTTATTCAAATAATCTTAACATCCTTTTCCTATTTGTCAAACCATGCACGTAAATTCTTCGAATTTAAGTTAAATGGTTGAATTAAAAAATAGTTAAATTGTAAAAAAAACAACAAAAAATCTGTGTTAATCTGTGTAATCTCGTGGTTTCAGTTTGGGATATAGTCTTTAGTCAAAACACATATCACTTATCACCTACCACATATCACATACCACCAACATACTCTGCTTCTAATCCTATTGTTCTCTTTGTTCCTTCGGGGCTATTGCTCATTGCGGATTCTTTTTAATTTACTATAATTCTCATATGATAAAAGAAACAAATTTGCTGAAATTATCCAATATAAAAATGAAATCTTCGAGATTGAGAAGAATCATCGTTGACAATAAAAATATTCTTGAGGATAAAGATTGTATAGAAACATTAATAGATAAAAAGGAAATAAAAAAAGAAGAGATTTTAAAAGGCAATATCTATTCCCGGCTGGAGAAACAGCTTCGTATATTGCACCAGGGGAATATTAGTATGCTTACAATACTCGATAAAGATTATCCGAAAAATTTAATCGACTTAGAAGATTCTCCGCCTATTTTATATTGCAGGGGACAAATACGAACCATAGACTCGAACGCCGTTGCAATCGTCGGAACGAGAAGGGCGACGGAATATGGTAAAATCGCGGCAAGAACACTCGGAAAAAAACTTTCCGAACTCGGAATAACAATAGTAAGCGGTATGGCAATGGGAATCGATACACAGGCTCATATCGGCGCTCTTAAGGGGAACGGAAGAACTCTCGCTGTAATGGGAACCGGAATAGATTTAATTTATCCGGCTTCCAATAGAAATCTCGCATCCGAAATAGCAGAAAACGGATGTTTAATAACGGAGCTGCCTCCCCTTTCCAAGGCACTTCCCTACCATTTCCCGGCGAGAAACAGAATTATAAGTGGTCTTTCTAAGGCAGTTATTGCCGTAGAAGCAGCTCAGAGGAGCGGAGTTTTTTCGACTGTCAGATGGGCTCTGGAATACGGAAGAGATGTTTATGCCTTACCCGGAGATATAAACAGAAAAGTATCGGAAGGGACAAATAAACTGATAAAAAACGGGGCAATTCCTCTGACGAGTTATAAAGACGTATTAGAAAATACCAAACTCCAAATTGAGGAAAAGAAAGAAAAAAACATAGAAAAAATCCCCGACTTAAGCGAAAAAGAAAAGATGGTTTATCTGGCGCTGGAAGTAACTCCAAAAAGCACAGACAGTTTGGCGGGAGAAACAGGATTAAAGCCTCAGGTTATCATGACTGCCATGGCCTTACTCGAACTGAAAGGACTTTCAAGAGAAGTTTCGGGTAAACGATTTATTAGAGAGCAATAATGATTGGAATATTAGATATAGGAAACTCAACATACCATTGCGGGATTTTCGAAAACAAATCCCTCAAAAAAGATATAAGGACGGTTGAAATCACTGATGTAAGAGACTTCTTTTCTGATATAGAAAGAATTCTATGTATCTCTGTCGTTCCGGATAAGAAAAAATCGGTAGAAAAAGTTGTTGATTCCGATGTAATTTCTTTTCCTTCAAATCTTGTCCAGTTGGACTACAAATCAAAGCCCGGGGAAGACCGCTTGGCTAATGGGCTTGGGGCAAAGCAGGAAATCGGACTTCCTGCTGTTGTAGTAGATTGCGGAAGTACTATAACCATTGATTTATTCAGTCAATCAACCGATTCTAATTTCCTTGTAAAATTTGAGGGCGGAGCAATAATGTCGGGTATAAAAACATATTTTACTTCTGTATCGAACACGGGAAAACAACTCCCGATCATTTCACCCGAACTTCAGAATAAATTGGGAAAAAATACAGAAGAATGTATTAAATTAGGAGCTTTTGGAAGCCTTGTCGGAGGTATAAGAGAAATTTTACGAATATTGGATTATAAAAACAAAAATTTAATATTCACAGGCGGAGACGGAGAAGTTTTTTCAGAATATTTTAAAGCTCGATATGATTCCGCGCTTACTCTCAAAGGAGGCCTCGTTGCCCATAACGAAATCTCCTGAAGAAACGAAAAATTTAGCGGAAGACCTAATAAGAAAAATAGATTCTCCAGTATGTATAACGTTGTTCGGCGATCTAGGCGCGGGAAAAACGGTTTTTGTAAAAGGCCTGGCAAAAGGACTTGATATAGATGACATTATAAAAAGTCCTACTTATGTCCTCTTGCGCTCGTATTCGGGCCGAATGAAACTGAATCACATCGACCTTTATAGGATAGCAACGTGCGATGAGTTTCTTCCTTTTGAAGAAACTTTATTAGACGAAGGAATTACAGCGATAGAATGGGCAGAAAGAGCGGAAATGTTTCTACCGGATGAAAGAATAGAAGTAAAGCTTAAAATACTTTCCCGGAACAGCAGGGAAATTATTATAAATGATTTTAGGAATCGACGCGAGCAGTAAAGAAGGCGGATTAGCCACTTCCGAAGAAAAATTTTATCCACTCGAATGGGTAGAGGATATTACTTTAAAGTTAAAAGAATTAAATATCGATGC
Organism: uncultured bacterium; assembly: GCA_964461395.1. GTDB lineage: Bacteria > Hydrothermota > UBA3072 > UBA3072 > UBA3072 > JAFGHJ01. The sequence continues at coordinate 4,602 of CAYWUC010000332.1, read as the reverse complement.
CAGCCAGATAGAAAAAATATTAATAACTTATGGCCCAGGTTCTTTCACTTCCCTCAGGGTCGGTCTTGTAACAGCCCAGGGTCTGGCTTTACCCCGAAATATTCCAATCCTGGCATATTCAACTTTTCTCGCTATGGTAGAGAACGCACCGGATGGAGACCTTATACCTCTCGTTTCGGCAAGGAATAAAGTTGTTTACGCTGCCTATTATAAAAAAACGGATAACAACTTAGAGGAAATCTTTAAAGACAGGATTTTTAAAATAGAAAATTTGACAGATTACCTCGAAACTAATTTTAAAGAATTAAAGCCTATAATTTTCGGTAAAGGAGCAGAAATCAACAAAGAACTTTTAGAGGATAAAGGCTTTTCCGTTTCTTCCTTTTCCAATGTTCCTCTGGCATGTAATTTATTTTCTCTTTATCAAAATAACGCCGATTATGTGACAAACCCAACTGTTCCATTATACATCGCGAGTTCCGCGGCTATAAGAAAAAGAACGGAAGCGGAGATTGAAATAAGAGAAATGAAAGAAGAGGATCTGGGTAAAATTGTAGAAATCGAACAAGATGTATTTCCCGATCCCTGGCCTTATGAATTTTTTCTTCCTCATATTTTGTCCAACACATGCGTCAAACTGGTGGCGGAACTTTTCGGTGAAATTGTCGGATACCTGATAGGCTGCGAAGAAAATAGCAGTTTCCATTTAAGCAATGTTGCAATTTCAAATACGCACAGGAGAAAGGGTTTCGGAACAAAACTTCTATCGTATTTGTTAGAAAGACTCGCGGAAGATTCGAAAATCAAATCGTGTTATCTTGAGCATCGACTTAATAATAAAGGTGCTTTTGAACTATATAAATCTCTGGGTTTTACTTTCAAGGAAATAAAGAAAAATTACTACAAAGAAGTCGAAGACGCGGTAGTTATGGAAATTAAATGTTAATAAGACAGCAAAGACAATGAATATAATAAACAAATTCCGCTTATTTCTATTTTTATATTTATTTTCTTTATATATAATTACGATTCAAGGAATCCAATCGGGAGATAATGTTTTTCATTATGAGAGAACTCAAAATATTCTTAAAAACCATTCGTTCTCAATGCCTGAAGGAAAATATGATTTCAATAAGCAACCTTGGCTTCGATGCTGGATGAAAGAAGGAAAAAACGGTAGAATCTATCTTATACTTCCCGATGGTCTCTCCATAGCCTCTGTTCCATTCACTTTTTTCGGGAACTTAATAGAAAAAGCTGGAAATTATACTATGTATGAAGAGAAAATGAATGAAGCCTGGGCTAACGGTAATCCTACCAAAATGATTTACTATTTAAATATATTACCGTCCGCTTTTTTCTCGATTATCGCGAATTCTTTCCTTATAGCATTGACGGTATTAATCTTCTTTAACTTCTGTTATTTATTGACAAACTCCCTCAAGAAATCTTTTATTTCCTCCATCCTTTTAGGTAATGCCACGATTCTATGGGTTTACTCAAGCGGTTTCTGGACTCAGCCCATTGTCACATTCTTTATGTTTACAGCTTTCTATTTTCTTTTCAGGTTTCACAAAGAAGATAATATAAAGTATTTATTGTTAGCCGGATTTTTTGCGGGCTATTCTTATATAAGCAGATACGCCAGCCTTTTATCTCTACCTTTCTTTATCCTTTATTTGATTTGGTCCCGATGGAAAGAAAAAAAACTAATTGTTAAACCACTCGCGGTTTTTTCTATCCCTCTTTTCATCATACTTCTTATTCAAATGTACTGGAATTTCTATCGTTTCGGTTCTCCTTTTGACTTAGGATTTAATAAACTATTCTTTTCAAGCAAATTTTTAGTTCCATATTTAACTTCTTTTCTTTTCAGCCCAAGCAGAAGCATATTCGTTTTCTCTCCACCTTTAATATTAGGTCTACTCGGATTAAAGAAATTTTTTAAAGAGCACAAATTTGAATTTATAAGTATTGCTGGTATCTCACTAGTTTTTCTTCTCTTCTACAGCTTATTTGGTTTTGGGATTAGTATCACAGGAACCGCCTGGGGTCCCAGATATCTGATTACGATAACTCCTTTCCTATTGCTACCTTCCTGTCTTTTTATTGATGGAAGTTATTGGAAAAGAATAATAACTCATGTTACCTTAATTGTCGGTTTCTTTATACAACTCATAATGGCTTTACAACCTCTCCAAGGGGAAGAGATAAATAAATATTATGGGGATTTAAAAGGCGCAATAGGAACTCCCCTTTTTAAAACAGAAATAATACCACAGGTAAAGATGCTGTTTAAAGGAGGTTTTCATCTCTGGATGTTCGATAGCACTCCCAAACTAATTGTGGGTCTTATTCTTTTAGGCATAAGCCTTTATACTTTACGGTATTGTATCTCTGAAGTCAGGAAATTTGGAGAAGAACAAACAATCTCTACTTAATCAAAAACAGCTTACTCTTCTTCTCAGGTTAAGCGAAAAATCGAATGGTGCATTTTTTTAATTCATCTTTGAATTTTGATTTGTAATTTTGCTTTTTAATATTTGATTTTTACATTTTAGCGGCTTTGCCACGTTAAGGTAGATGTTGAAATTCTAGATTGAGATTTAAAATTTATAATTCTGAAATTTTTTAGAATGGATGGCCGAAGTTAAGATAGATTTTTCCTTTATCGTCGGGAGAAATTTCCCGCATCGCTCTCGCGTAATCCAGTCTTATAACTCCAATTGGCAAAGAATAGCCAATACCAAAACCCACCCCGGTATTGAAGTCTCTCAAAGAAATATCTGAGTAATCCATCCAAAGTGAACCGAAATCAGCAAAAATTATCGAGTAGAAGTTGCCGTAAACCGGCATCCTGAGTTCGAGATTAAATAATAATTCATCAAGTCCACTCATTCGATCCGGTCTGATATCCGGAAAACCTATGGAAGCTTCTTTATAACCTCTAAGGGATCCATATCCACCCATCTCTAAACGGACATCGGGACTAATATTTTCCGGATCTTCTCTTGGAAAAGTAACAACGGCTCTGGACCTCTGAGCAACTATAAGATGAAAAGGTAAAAGATAATAAGAAGCAATATCTAAACTTAATCTATCAAAATGATTATCCCCTCCAACAAATCTTCCGGCGTAATCATACTGTAACAGCAACCTTAAACCTCTATATGGATTTAGAATGTTCCTTCTTTTATCAAATAAATATCTCGCTGAGACTCTGTTTGTGATATTGATTGTATCAGGTTGTATGGACGCTCTTCTAAACTCAACAATCGGAAAAGAAAACACAGAATAAGGACCGACTTCTCTCTCGAGGACGAATTCCATAGATAAATCGGACTCAAATTCCCTTCTCTCAAGCGCAGGGGACATGATAAGATTGAATCCGGTTCCAAGAAAATAGGGCTCTCTATAGGTAACCCTGTAATTTTGTTCCCATTCTTCGAAAACCAAACCATCTACTTCCGACCCTATTCTCGGAGCTCCTTTGAATGACAAATCAATAATCAAACGTTGAAGATTTCCGAAAAGATCTAAATCTCCCCATTTAAAATCAAATATTGCTTTACGGGGAGACTCATATCCAAAACCAGTTTGGAAAAAACGAGATTTTTCTTCTTTAAGAATAAACGTTATAGATACCAAGCTATCTTGAACTTTCTCTTCATGTACTTTGACATCAGAAAACATCTCTGTTTTGTAAAGATTACTCTGTGAAAGATAAACTTTTGAAGGTCTATAAACATCTCCTTCTTTTATTCTAAGTTCCCTTCTGGCAACCTTATACCTAACTTCCTTCAATCCTTTAATTTTAACATTCCTAACTTTCATCCGTTTCCCTTCGTCGATAGTTATTTTTAGGTAAATGCTGCCTTTCTTTTCATTTCCGTTTAGAAAAATTCTCTCTGTCAATATTGAAGCATCGGCATAGCCTTTTTCCGCGTAATCGCCTGCAAGAACATACTTGCCGGCATCCAGAACGGCTTCATCGTAAAACATCCCTACTTTAACCGATAATTTGTTTTTAATATAACGAGTTGAAAAAAGTTCATTTCCAACAATCTCAATGCTATCCACTTTACTCTGCAATCCTTCAAAAAGGTGATAGGTGATTATAAAACCATTTTTCTCTTCGACAAACTCACCTTCTCTTTTTATAACACGCATATTGAAAAATCCTCTGCTTCTGTAGTAATCAACGATTTTCTCAGGGCCTTCCCTGGCGAATTGCTCTATATATTGATCCCCTTCTTTTACCGGGAGAACATCCTTTAATTTTTGGTCATCAACAAACCGGTTTCCTTCAAATTTTATTTTAAAGACTCTAACTACGTCGTTTTTTTTAACCTGGCTTGTACAACCACAAATAAAAAAAAGAAGTGATACAAAGAAAGAAAATGCCTTAATAATAAAAGAACATCTGTTTAAAAATTTTAATGTTGTTTTTACGATTCCTATAATTAAATCAACCACCGATTATTCTCTCATTAAACAATATTTGATTTAGGTAAAAACGCAAGACTCTTCGAAAAACGCGAAAGATTAAAACTTCTAACAGAACAGTTTTTATATTTTATCGGTTACCAACATCTCGTTTAA
>CAYWUC010000331.1:0-14170 GCA_964461395.1 uncultured bacterium | reverse complement strand
CCGATTACAAAAGTCGACAACATAGAAGTCGGAGACGGAAAAAGAGGACCAATCACAAAGAAACTGCAGGATGAATTTTTCGGCATCATAAAAGGTGACAAAGAAGACCGCCATAACTGGTTAACTTTCGTTTACGATTGAAAATCTTTAAATTATCACACAGAGACACAGAAAAAAACAAGCTTTTTATCTTTGTATGAACTTTTTCTTGGTTGGCAGTGAGCCAAAAGCTGTGAGCTGTAAGCTTAATATCTTTACGGTACAACAAAGGAGGTTAAAATGAAAAATTTTATTTTATCTTCATTCTTAATTTTAATTCTCTTCACTATTTCATGCTGCAATAAAGAAGAATCATCACAGGAAACCCAAATAGAAATTCCAAACGAAGAAGAATTGATGGCAAAGTACGGCCCAAAAGACCTAACAAAAGAACAGGTAGATAGTATTATAAAATCTATTAAATGGGAAACAAATAAAAATCCTTCTATCCTTGGCAGCAAAAAGGCTAAAAAAGGAGGAACCGCCGTTTTTGGATATTCTAACTATCCTGCCACTTTAAGACCAATAGGAGAGAATACGGCCAATCTTATAACACAACTATTATCATTGTTAGTATATGAATCTTTGTTGAAGATAGACCCTGTAACTTATGAATATATTCCGGGGCTAGCAGACAAATGGTCTATATCGGAAGATAAAAGGACATATTTCTTCCATATAAACGGAAAAGCACGTTGGCAGGACGGTGTACCCGTTAGCGCGTTCGACGTCGTAGCCACTTATGATTTACTGATAAATGAGGGAACAAGAAACCCTTATGAGAACGATTTCTATAGCACCAAATACGAACGTCCCATAGCTTTAACTCCTGAAATAGTTAAGGTTAAAGCTAAACTTTTGCAATGGAGTTTGTTCTTATATTTTAGCACTTCAACTTATGTGCTTCCAGAACATATTATAACAAAGGTTAAGCCATCTGAATACCTTACAAAATACAACAATGAGATGATGATTGGGAGCGGACCATATTCTTTTGATAAAGCAATCCCTAACCAGATTATAAAACTCAAACGTGATACTAACTGGTGGGCTGCAAAAGCCTCTTTAAATAAAAATTTATATAATTTGAATAATTTAAAAATTAATTTTTATACGGACGAAACCGTTTTATTCGAAAACTTCAAAAAAGGAAACATCGACATAGCCCCAGTAATATCTTCAATTACAATTAACAAATGGGTAAACGAATTTACCGCAGAGGCAATGAAAGAAATCAGATACAATCATATAATAAAACAAAAATTATATTGTGAAAAACCGGACGGACACGGAGGATTCGCTTTTAACTTGAGAAAAGAACCCTTTAAAGATATAAGAGTTAGAAAAGCTATCAGTCTTCTTTTCAATAGAAGTAAATTAATCGAAAAACTCTTTTATGGCGAATATAAACATATGGATTCATATTATCCGAATTCTATATACGAAAATAAGAATAACTTAAAAATCAGGTATAATCCGGAAGAAGCGGTGCAACTGCTCGAAGAAGCGGGATATTCACAGAAAAATCTGAACGAAGAAGGATATATTGTTAAAGACGGAAAACCTTTCGAGCTCAATTTAAATGTGTATCGCAGTAACGATACCAGAATTGAAACTCTTTTTCAGGAAGAATTAAAAAAAGTCGGAATAAAGCTCAATCTGAAAAAAGTAACATGGGCAACCCACACGAAAGATCTTAGCAAAAGAGATTTTAGAATAATATGGATAAATTACACAACAATGTTATTTCCCAACCCGGAACACGCGTACCATTCAAAATATGCGGACAAACCAAATACAAATAACATATATGGTTTCAAAAATAAAAAAGTAGATGAACTTTGTGAAGAATATAATCGGGAATTTGATTTTGATAAAAGAAAAGACCTTATTCGTAAAATCGATTCCATTCTGGTCAGCAACTATATTATGGCTTTAAACTGGTATTCGGATAATATCAAAATTTTATACTGGAATAAATTCGGAACGCCGGACTTTGTTATAAGCGGAGTTGCATATTCCGGAGAAATAACATTCAGACTCTTAGAAAATATTGCTACTTTTTGGTGGCACGACAAGGAAGCGGACAAGGAACTGCAGAAGGCAAGAGAAAAAAATTCTCCCCTACCCGCAAAACCTGCCGAGGTTAAAGTTTGGGGAAAACCTAAGTAGGCTTTAGGTCCTCGGCGTTAGGTTTTAGTTTTTCACTAATTTACCAACAAACTAATTCACTAATATACTATTTTGTTGCCTCAGGGGCAACAAAATTACGGGTTGACGATTCACAGAAAAATTATAATATTGCGTAATGCTTAACTATTTTATCCGCCGTCTTTTAATGATAATTCCAACTTTTTTGGGAGTTACTTTTATCGTTTTCACAATCACAAGGTTTGCTCCCGGAGGCCCGGTCGAGATGGCAATTCTAAGGTATAAACAAATGCAGATGGAAGGCGGTGGAGGTGCAATGGGAGCTCACGGAACTGCGATATCCGAAGAAATGGTAGAAAAGTTAAAAAAAATATACGGGTTCGACAAACCTTTCTATATATCGTACTTAATGTGGCTCGGCAATGTCGCACGGTTCGATTTAGGAGACTCATACACCTATTCAAAACCGGTATGGGAAGTAATAAAGAGCCGTTTTCCTGTTTCCCTGCGGTTCGGAGTCGCGGGCTTTTTACTCGCATACCTTGTTTGTATACCCCTGGGGGTTTTAAAAGCTATTAAACACGGTTCTACTTTCGACTTTATAAGTTCCGCTCTGGTTTTTATCGGTTATTCCATTCCGGGATGGGTCGCGGGGATAGTCCTTCTTGTCCTTTTAGGGGGAGGCTCGTTTTTCAATGTATTTCCCCTGGGAGGAATCCATGCTATGGATTATGAAACTCTCTCTTTATGGGGTAAATTCTGGGATAATATTTATCACATGATTTTACCGGTTTTTTGTTATACTCTCGGTTCCTTTGCTTCCCTTACCATTTTAATGAAAAATTCGTTGATTGAAAATCTCGGAAAAGATTACGTTAGAACTGCTTTCGCAAAGGGACTTTCGGAGAAAACAGTCATTTTTAAACATACCCTGCGTAATTCTTTAATTCCGATCGCCACAGGGTTTGGAAGCGTTTTTTCTATTGTAATTTCCGGTTCTCTTTTGATCGAAAAAGTTTTTAATATACACGGGTTCGGCCTCCTGGGTTATAATTCTATTCTGGACAGGGATTATCCGGTAATGCTCGGAATTCTTGTTTTTTCGTCTATTCTTTACATGCTCGGCAATATATTCTCGGATTTCCTTTATTGTGTAATCGATCCACGGATAAGGCTTGATTGAAGGTACAATGAAGCAACCGCGAAAATCTTTTTTTTCTCCTCTATTTTTAAAAAGATTAAAAAAGTTCAGAAGTTTTAAAAGGGGATATTATTCTCTTTTGATTATCGGAGCAGCTTATTTTCTGTCTTTTTTCGCGGAATTGGGCATAAATGACAAAGCTCTTCTCGTCAATTTTGACGGTAAGAAATTCGTAACCCTTTACAATGATGTTTCTTTTAAGAAATATATTTTTGCTAAAGCGATTAAAACAAAAGAAATTTATTTTGAATACAAAACCCTTCTTAGTGGTGATACTCTCAACCTACATGACGAAAAACTTGTTTCTCTAAAAGCCGAATATAAGCTATACGATAGGATAAAAAAAGACTTTGATAATCATCGCGTTTTAAGAAATATATTCGAGGAACAAAAACGCGGAGACTGGATAATTCTTGCTCCATACGCTTATGGACCAAATGAGAATTTACTCGATGAACTGGGAGACCGAAACCCACCAACCGGACCTGACAGGAAAAATTTTCTGGGAACTGATGATAGAGGAAGAGATGTCTTCGCGAGACTCATATATGGTTTTCGTATTTATATGACTTTTGCTCTGCTTTTGACTCTTAGCAGCTACGCGATTGGCATACTCTTCGGAGCTGTTCTCGGGTATTACGGTGGAAAAGTAGACTTTTTGGGCTTACGATTTATAGAAATATGGGCTTCGATTCCGTTTCTTTTCACCGTAATGGTTATTTCCTCTATAATGATTCCTAATTTTACAATACTGATTGTAATTCTCTCGTTGTTTTACTGGATATCTATGGCAAGATATATAAGAGCCGAATTCCTGCGTGAAAAATCGAACGATTACGTGCAGGCTGCTATAGCTGTGGGGGTAAGCGATAGAAGAATAATCCTTTCCCATATCCTGCCGAATTCCCTAACTCCGGTAATTTCATTTCTCCCCTTTACTATTATTTCAGGAATAGCGGTTCTCGCGTCACTAGACTTTTTGGGATTCGGCCTTCCGGAACCAACACCAAGCTGGGGACAACTCTTATCGCAGGGAATTTCCAACTTAAGTTCCTGGTGGCTAACTTTTTCTCCCATGGCTGCTATGTTTATAACTTTAATGTTAATTGCCTTCATAGGTGAAGCAGTTAGAGAAGCACTCGATCCAAAAATATATTCGAGGATGAGATAAGATGGGAAAGAAACAGATAAAAGAATTACTGAAAGTCGAAAATCTAAAAACCCATTTTATGATTGAAGAACAAAAGGCACAGGCTGTGGACGGACTCGATTTTAACGTTTTTGAAGGGGAATTTTTCGGTATCGTGGGAGAATCGGGTTCGGGGAAATCCGTTACAGCTTTATCCATTTTGCGTCTCATTCCCGACCCTCCCGGAAAAATCTCAGACGGAAAAATTTTCTTTAGAGACAGGAACTTGCTGGGTCTTTCATGGGAAGACATGAGAAAAATACGCGGCAATGAAATCGCCATGGTTTTTCAGGAACCAATGACATCCCTTAATCCTGTTTTTACCATTGGAGTTCAGATAATGGAACCGCTACTGATACACAGAAATATGGATAAAAAAGAAGCAAGAGAAGGGGCTATACAAATGCTTAAGAAGGTAGGAATTCCTTCTCCCGAAATGAGGATAAACGATTATCCGCATCAATTCTCCGGAGGAATGCGACAGAGAGCAATGATTGCGATGGCTCTTTCATGTAATCCGAGTCTTTTAATCGCCGACGAACCTACGACCGCTCTCGATGTCACGGTACAGGCTCAAATACTCGAGCTGATGAACGAGATAAAAAACAAAAGAAAAGACTCCGCGATTATTCTGATTACTCACGATTTGGCTGTTATAGCGGAAACCTGCGACAGAGTTATGGTAATGTACTGCGGCAAAATACAGGAAGTTGCCGGCACGATTAACTTATTCGAAAACCCTCTTCATCCTTATACAAAAGGCTTAATGTATTCTATTCCCTCCTTAACGAAGAAGAAAAAAAGATTAAACACTATCCCGGGAAATGTTCCCGGGATTTTAAATTTCCCACCGGGTTGTCCTTTTCATCCACGCTGTAAGCATAAAATGCCTGTCTGCGAAAAGGTTGTTCCGGAATTGTTGGAAATAGAAAAAAACCACCAGGTGCGATGTCATCTTTATAACAAAAAAGGCAAGAACCAATGACAGAATTCAAAAAGACAGGATTAAACTTATTAGAAGTAAAAAATTTGAAAACTTACTTCCCCGTATTAGGCGGTGTTTTCAGAAAAATCATAGGATATGTTAAAGCAGTCGACGGAGTAAGCTTTTCCATAAACAAAGGCGAAGTTTTCGGTCTCGTCGGTGAAACCGGCTGCGGAAAATCGACAATAGGAAAAACTCTCGTAAGGATTCTTAATCCTACTTCCGGAAACATATTCTATTATGATAAAGCGGAGCTAAAAAACGGCAAAGAACATAGAATCAAAACGGATATCGCAAAATTAAACAGAAAAGAGCTTATCCCTTACCGTTCCAAAATCCAAATGATATTCCAGGACCCTTATTCTTCGCTAAATCCAAGATTTACAGTAGGAGATATAATAGAAGAACCTTTAATTGTTCAGCGGGGAAAAAATAAAGAAAACAAAGAGATAGTAAAAGACCTTCTGAAAAAAGTGGGAATGAGCGAGGAACATATTTACAGATATCCGCATGAGTTCTCAGGTGGACAGCGTCAGCGGATAGGCATAGCACGAGCTTTATCCACAAATCCGGAACTCATAATCGCGGACGAACCGGTTTCGGCACTCGACGTCTCTGTTCAGGCTCAAGTCATAAATCTAATGCAGGACCTGCAGGATGAATTCAACGTTACCTATATCTTTATTTCTCATGATTTATCGGTAGTAAAACATATTGCTCATCGGATTGCCGTAATGTATCTGGGTTTTATCATGGAAATGGGACCCGCGGAACAAATCTACAATAATCCTCTTAACCCCTATACAAAAGTTCTGTTATCGGCAGTACCCGAGGGAAATCCAAGGAAAAAAGCAAAAAAACAACCGCTGAGGGGAGAAGTGCCTTCTTCTCTAAACAAACCGAGCGGCTGCGCATTTCACCCCCGCTGCCCTATCGCTAAGGATATTTGTAAAAAAGAAGACCCGCCCTTCGAAGAAAAAGGGAAGAGGGTATTTGTCAAATGCCATTTCCCGGGGAAGCTTTAACAAAAAAATATTAGGTTAACAGCTGACCGCATACAACGCAAAAAATTAAATTCTTGACATTTTATTCTTTTTCCCTTATACTGTTAAAAAGAAAAGGAGGTGTATTGTGAAAAAAAATAGAATGGTAAGTGCCATGTTTTCTTTTATCCTATGTTACGCTCTTTTATTATCCCCAATCTACTCGAGAGGAGGTACTTTCATTGTTACAAACACAAACGACGCTGGTGGCGGCAGCCTGCGTAACGCTATTACTGCAGCAAATGTTAACGGTGTAGCGGATACGATAGTTTTCAACATTACCGGAGCGGGAGTCCATACTATTTCTCCTCTATCTCAACTTCCAAAACTGATAGATGCTGCAGGTCTTCTTATAGATGGATTATCTCAAAGCGGTGCACTGGTTGGAGCCAATCCTCCGGCAACTCTAAATCTAATGATAGAAATCTCCGGAGGAGGTGCCGGGTTAGCTTCGGGAATATTTATCGATTGTGACAATAACAGAATTCAGGGGCTAATAATCAATGACTTTGCTCTTGATGGAATCTCCATCGAAGCTGGTCCTACTGTCAATACTTCTAATAATGAGATTTATTGGAATATTATAGGTCTGAACAATACCGGTACCGTTTTGCAAAGCAATTGTCATAACCCCGCGGGGCTTTGGGCTGGTGTACGTATTTTCAATGTGGCGGGTGACCCACCAGGTACTTCAATAGGTACGAATAACCACGTTGTGGAGAATTTGATTTCCGGAAACGCTCCTTTTGGAGACGGCGTTCAAATTATGGGTCCACAGATCCCCGGTGATGTATTTGGAAACTTTGTTCTACGTAATTATTTAGGTACAGATATTACTGGCATGGTCGATCTCGGCAATGCTCATGAGGGAGTATGCCTGTGTGAAGGCACACATGATAATTTAGTGGATAGTAATCTGGCATCAGGGAATGATTATGACGGTGTTGGTATGCAGGGTTACAACAATGAGCCATATCCTGCCCCCCCTATACAGACACAGCTTAATACAGTTACCAATAATATTATTGGGCTTGCAATAGATGCGGTAACTCCCCTGCCAAACTCCTGTCATGGAGTAGCTATCGGAGAATACGGTCCCAGTCAGTGGGGGTGCGCTGATTACAATGTAGTCGGGCCGGGAAATATAATCGCATATAATGGATGGGATGGGGTTTCTGTCTGGGAAGACGCAATCAACAACGTTAACGCGGATGGCAATCATATCACGCAGAACTCTATTTTTAACAACGATTCTCTTGGTATAGACCTACAGAACAACGGCGTAACACTTAACGACGCGGGAGATCCCGATACAGGACCTAACGAGGAGGTTAACTTTCCCGTTATCAACAGCGCTGTTTATTCATCCGGTAGTACAACAATCTCCGGCAGTATAGATATCAATACTAATCCGGCAGTGGCGACAATAGAAATCTTTAAGGTTAACCCAGATCCTACCGGATACGGAGAGGGAGAAACTTATCTTGGTGCAACAACTCCGGATGGAACGGGTAACTGGAGCACCGCGGTTTCCGGACTTAATCCGGGTGATTATGTGACTGCCACAACCACTGATCTTAATCTAAATACTTCTGAATTCTCTTCTAATTCTTTGCTTCTTTATCTGACAGTTACCTCCCCAAACGGCGGAGAAAACTGGCAGGTGGGAAGCGATCACAACATTACCTGGACTTCGAATGGAACCAGCGGAAATGTTCAAATCGAGTATTCAACAAACAACGGTTCAAGCTGGGCAGACGTAATCGCCAGTACCGCGGATGACGGGACTCATTCCTGTACAATACCTAATGAGCCCTCGGATAGTTGTCTTGTGAGGGTGAGTGATACGGCCGGAAGTCCAACTGACGTCAGCGACTCATTGTTTACTATTTCATCTCCCTCCATAACAGTAACCTCCCCCAACGGAGGAGAAACCTGGCAAGTAGACAGCATATATAATGTCACCTGGACTTCAAACGGTACCAGCGGGAATGTTCAAATCGAGTATTCGATAAACAATGGTTCGGTTTGGTCGGATGTAATCGCCAGCACACCGGATGACGGTTCTCATCCCTGGACGATACCTAACACGCCTTCGACTAATTGTCTCGTTCAAATAAGTGATACGGCCGGAAGTCCAACCGACACAAGCGATGCTGTTTTTACTATTACTTTAGCACCAGGTGTTCCCCTCGACAAATTACCCAAAGCTTATTCGATGACCGTGAAAAAAACAATAACGAACATAAATTTAGACCTGACATATACTCTTCCTACAAAGGCTAAAGTCAAGTTTAGTGTATATGACATAACAGGGAAAATCAGGAAAAAGATCTTAAAAGAAGAAAAGCCCGGCTTTTATTCAGAGAAAATAGATATGTCGGATATCCCGGCAGGAATTTATTTCATTAAATTGGAAGCCAATGGGAAGAAGTTTATTAATAAGTTTTTATTGATAAAATAGGTAATACATTGTAGGGAAATACTCTTGAAAAAAGGCAGGGCTACCCGCTCTGCCTTTTTATTTTTGCAGGATTTTAACAAGCCACAGAGAACACAAAAAAAAGATAGTCCAAAGTCATGAGTCAGAAATTAGTTAAATTGCTGAATGGTTAAATAGTCAAATTGTAAAATCAGAACCCTAACCCAACAAACCCAATGAACTCTACGAACTCAATAAACTCGATTCCCAAAATCAAAACCCTAAAAAACTATTTGACCATTTTTCTATTTACCTATTTAACTAATTTAATCTACTTCTTTTTTCTGTTTTCCCTATTCGACCATTTTCCTATTTACCCATTCAACTAATTTAATGTACGTGGTTTCTATAGCTATTGATATCTTTTTTTGTTTTCACTATAACCTAAAACCCAAGACCTAATATTTATTATCTCACTGCTTCACTCATCTACTGATACACTGACGCACGGTTGCATATATTTATTTATTTCATATCTTATTATTATATATGAAAACAATCTGTGAGATTTTTTTGAAAGCTTTTAATAGTTCCTTAATATTAATTATTACTTTTTTTTCTTTTTACCTCCAGGCGGAAGTATCACAGGATTCTGAAGGTTGGACGGTTGTAACCGCATCCCCCGATACGAGAATTATTTATGTCAGCAGCAGTATGGGCAGCGACACTAACAATGGCTTAAGCCAAGATTACCCTGTTCAGACTTTAGAAAGAGGTTATTCCCTTTTGAGAGACAGCTGCCCGGACTGGATGCTGCAGAGATGCGGAGACGAGTGGTTCGAAAATATTCCTTCTATAGGTAAATCGGGACGGTCGGCAGATGAACCGATCCTAATCTCCTCTTATGGGGAAGGGGAAAGACCACTAATTAAAAGTGAGGAGAGTTCAGTAATCAGCAATGACGGACATGTTGTTCCGGAGCATATTTTTTTCATAGGTCTCGATTTGTTCAGCTATAAACGCGATCCATCTTCGGAAGACTACGATGAATCCATCACCTCTAATCGCGGAGTAAGATGGGTGGGAGGAGGCAACGACATCCTTGTTGAAGACTGTCGTTTCCGGTTTTTTTCAGGCGGATTAGTAGTACAAAAATACACCAGTCCGCAATTAACGGATTTCAGGTTGAGAAGATCCATCATTACCGATTCTTACAGTACAAATTCTCATTCACAGGGATTTTACGCGAGTCATATAGACGGATTTCTCGTTGAGGAATGCATTTTCGACCATAACGGCTGGCTCATCCAGGGGACAGGGGATAACTCTCAGGAAGGCGGCGCGGCCACAATGTTTAACCACAATACTTATTTTTTCGAATGCGATAATATAGTAGTACGCGAGAATATGTTCTTGCGGCCTTCCAGTATGGGCAACAAAATGTGCAGTGATCATCCCGATAGCTCTACAGGAATACTGTTTGACAATAATTTGTATGTCGAAGGAGAAATCGGCATCGGCATCGGAGGCAATACAGAAGAGCCTTCAAGATTTAATGATGTCATAATACGAAACAACGTCATGCTTCATATAGGCAGGAGTAATCCTACAAGCAGAAATTTCGGGTGGTATCTGGAAATTTCTGACAACAATAACTGTGTGGTATCAAATAACTGTTTCGTACACCAACCTTGGTACGATAACACTTATGCCGTCTATATAGGGGGCGCGAGCGAGGAAAATATTCTAATAAGCAACAATATCATATATGATATTCGTTATCAAGCGATTCGCGTTAATGTAAACACGGCATGGAACAATATACAAATTTTTGAAAATATTATACAGGATGATACTCTTGGGCCTTTAATGGTATATCAAGAGGGAGATTTTAGTAATGTTACCTATTATGATAATTCGTATTATACAAGTGACTCGTCCTCTTTTTCGCGCCTCGACGGAGAATATCTCACCTTTTACGAATGGGTTTCCGCGTCCGGTGAAACCGGAGCAACAAACGAAGAAATCGATTTTACTGACCCAAATCGTACAGTGGAATCTTACTATAGTTCTATCGGCGGAGACGGAACTTTTGAAGGTTTTATAAACAGGGCAAAACAACAATCAAAAACCAATTGGAATCCGGCACTCACGGCTTCCGCTGTCAATGATTACATACGCGAAGGATTCGATATGGAAGCATTAGATACAACTGCAATCGATTTCGATTTATTCGCAAAATTTCTGATACCTCAAATTCATCCTAACCCGTTCAACACCTTTACCACCATCCAATATCAGGTACCGCAAAGGGGGAATATGAAGCTCATCGTATATGATTTACTTGGAAGAAAGGTACGGACCCTCATTGACGGACTTGTTTCAAGCGGTACTTATGAAACAGACTGGGACGGAACAGACGACGATGGGAACATTCTACACAGCGGAGTTTATTTTTGTCATATCAGCGGAGACCACGGCACCTCTGATTCCCAAAAAACGCTCTTTTTGAGATAGAGGTTAAAAAGTTAGACCGTGGAGAGGAAAATGGAAGAATTCAGATACGATAGTTACTGTGGTCTGTACTGTGGATCTTGTGATATCTTAATGGCTTATAAAAAAGGCCTAGAAACCAATACAACTCCAGAATGGGATGATTTACCGGAAAGAGTGCGTCGTGCGCACGGTAAAGCAAAACCTCCCATTATCTGTTATGGCTGTAAAACCGATACTATCTTCGAAGGGTGCAGTATATGTCCGGTACAAAAATGCGCTCGCAAAAAACTTACAATAGATCAAACATGTATAGATTGTGATAAATATCCCTGTATGCGTCATAAATTAATGCATCTTGTAAAAAAACTCTTAAGATTTGATAAAAAACTTCCTCATTCTAATATTTTACCGAAGAACGTAGAAACGATAAGAGAAAAAGGTTTGGAATATTGGTTAGAGGAACAAAAGCAGGTCTGGGAATGTCCCGACTGCCATACCTCTTTTGCGTGGTATCAAGAAAAATGTTCGAAGTGCGGCAGGGATTTAGAACCTCTTAAGGATTATAACAACTTGCCGTAGAAGGCACAGATGGAATGTAAATTTAGAGTAAACAAGAATAAGACTGCCTTTACAGTGAGACAGAAAAATGTTTAATTCATCTGTAGGCAAACTTATTCAAAGAAAAAATGCGGTTATTTTTGACCTCTTTCATACTCTCACAGCAGTAGAATCAACCTGGGCAAAAATACCCATGTCTTCCGAAATACTGGGTGTTAGTAAAGAAAAATGGTTCGAGCAGTTGTTCGAGAAATCTCATGAAAGGCTAATAGGATTGGAGAAAGATCCTTTTAAAATTATAGGAAAAATGGCTCGAGCAATCGACCCGGATATCACAGAAGATTTGATAAGAGAAGCAACCGAGAAAAGAATGGTAAGATTCGAAAATGCAATAGTAAATATTCCACAATCAACACAACAGACCATTAAAATCTTGAAAAAACAGAAGAAA
Source organism: uncultured bacterium (assembly GCA_964461395.1). Lineage (GTDB taxonomy): Bacteria > Hydrothermota > UBA3072 > UBA3072 > UBA3072 > JAFGHJ01. The sequence continues at coordinate 1,635 of CAYWUC010000331.1, read as the reverse complement.
AAAATTGGGCTTATAAGTAATGCTGATGTGACGGAAATAAGAGGCTGGCATAAATCTCTGATAGTACAATACTTCGACAGCGTGATTTTTTCTTGCGATGTCGGTTATGCAAAACCAGATAGACGGATTTATGAAATAAGTTTAGAAGAATTAGATGAAAGTCCGGAAACTTGCGTATTTGTCGGTGATGGAGGCAGCAGTGAGCTTAAAGCAGCAAAATCCATGGGAATAAACACAGTTATGATTACCGGTGTAATTAGAGAAATTTTACCCGAGGCTATCGCAGAGAGAAAACAACACGCGGATTTTGTTATCGAATATATCGATGAATTAATTGAATGAGTTTCTTTAGAAAGTTCTTTATATAATAATTAATACAGAACTAATCACACTTAAAAAAGCTACTTTCTGAATCACAGAAAGAACAGGACACTGTTATATAACCCAAAAATACGCTGATTCGAAAAATTTCCGAATCAGAAACAAGTTTCATTTCCGTTTAAAGAATACTTTATATGGCAGAGGGATTGCGTATATTACGATAGAATACTTTTTAATTAATATATTATTCATATCTATATCAACCGTTTCTCCGGTAATATTTACCTCGGGTTTTTTGCCGGGTTCATTACATGCCGCGGGATTAGGATGATGTATTTCCCGCTTTACCGCTTTCCATTCGGATCTGACACCTGGAAGGCTTACCTTTAATTTTTGGTCGCTTCCTGTGGGATTAACAATCGAAATGTACATTTCCTTTTCATTTCTTATAGCCGCGGCTACATCCAAGTCCCCTGTACTACCTGATATTTCAACCGGGATAGAGCCAAAAAAATTCCGGTATAATTTAAAAACCATACCGGTCGCGGCAAAAGTCGAAGTAGTATCGTTTGTTTTTATAGCGCCTATAACGTTTACGGTTTGAGCATAGTTAGCCATAAATATTATATCACTATTTCTATAGTACTCGTGAAAAGCTCTGGCAACACCGAGAGCATCTCTCATATAATAGCGAACGCCCAGTTCGCCGTAAATATAATCACCGTACCAGTAATTCCATTCATCCATTGCTATATCTATGTCTTTCTCCGCTAATCCTTTTATTTCTTTCCTGTATTCTCTGTGCGCATCTGCCTTTTCCCGTATGGCATCTGCTAACTGCGACGAGTGTTCGGGTATATTTACTTTTTCTTTAACATATATATGTTCACTGATAAGACTCATATAATCGGAACTGTTTTCAAGCATTTTCTGTGTCCATTTTCCTACCTCACCCACAGCGATAGGTTTGATATTTTCATCCACCTTCTTCATAGCTTTCACAACTTCATTATGTTTTTTAGTATATTCATCGATTGGCATATGCCCTAACTGCCAGCTTCCGTACATCTCATTCCCAATCGCCCACCATTTAACATTATAGGGTTCAGGATGACCGTTCTTCGCCCGTAGTTTTCCTAAGGATGCGTCTTTAGACCCGTTGCAATACTCGATTTCTTCCGCGACTTCTTCTACTGTACCCAAACCGGTATTTACAGCAATAAATGGTTCTGCATCGATCATTTCCATTAGTTCCATATATTCATGTATGCCTACATCATTGGATTCTACTCCTTGCCAGGCGGGATTTTTTCG
>CAYWUC010000330.1:0-20391 GCA_964461395.1 uncultured bacterium | reverse complement strand
GATTATCAAATAATAAGAGGGAAAGGTAAAATAGTAAGAGAGATAGTTAAGGCAAGTAAAAAAAGTGATAAAGTTTTTATCGCGACCGATCCCGATAGAGAAGGAGAGGCAATTGCTTATCACTTGCAGGAGGAACTTCCCATTAAACCCCAAAGGGTTATGTTTTATGAGATGACCAAAAATGGTATAAATAAAGGTATTGGTGAACCTGTCGAAGTCGATATGAATAGAGTTTTCTCACAAAGAACGAGAAGAATTTTAGATAGGCTGGTTGGATATAAAATCAGCCCTTTACTCTGGCAAGTTATTAGAAGAGGTTTATCCGCTGGAAGGGTGCAGAGTGTAGTTTTGCGTCTTATTTGTGAAAGAGAGGAAGAAATAGACAATTTCGTTCCCAAAGACTATTGGATTTTCAATGGTTTTTTTATTCATGAAAATGGCGAATTTGAGGCGGAACTTAAAAAAATAGACGGTAAAAAAGCAATTGTTTCAAATAAAGAAGAAGCGGAAAAAATTAAAAATGATTTAATAAACACGGATTTTAAAGTAAAGGAATTTAAGAAAGAGGATGTTAAAAAATCAACTTTTCCACCTTTAATAACAAGTACCCTGCAGAGAGCTGCTTCTAATAATTTTGGATTTCCGATAAAAAAGACAATGTATGTCGCACAGCGTTTATATGAAGGGATTGAACTTCCTGAAGGGACGATGGGCTTAATTACTTATATGAGAACAGATTCTTTCAGGCTTTCTAAAGACGCCGAAAATAGTATGAGGGAATTTATTAAGAATAAGTACGGAGATAAATATCTGCCGGAAAAACCCAATGTTTTTAAATCTAAGAAAGGTGCGCAGGAAGCGCATGAAGCTATAAGACCCACGGATATAAATAAAGAACCTGAAGCCATTAAAAAGCATTTAAAACCTGATGAGTATAAGCTGTATAAGCTTATATGGGAAAGAGCTCTGGCAAGTCAGTTTGAATGTGCCGTTTTTGATTCACGAAAGGTTACTGTAGTATCTTTTTCCCATGAATTTGGAGGTTCTTCGAGAAATTTAAAATTTGATGGTTTTTATAAAATTCTTTCTCCTCCTAAAGAGCCAAATGTGATACCTTTAATGGAGGCAGATGATCCGGTAAGTCTTAAAAAACTCGATGACGAAAAAAAGACGACAGAACCTCCCGCAAGATATTCCGAGGCTACAATGGTTAGGGAAATGGAAAAACTGGGGATTGGCAGACCAAGCACTTACTCTCCGACAATTTCGACTCTTTTAGTAAGAACCTATATAAAAAAGATAAAGAGTTTTCTCATTCCGCAGGAAATTGGTAAAATTGTAAATAAAGTTCTTGTTTCCAATTTCGGCTCTACAATAATAAATAGTGATTTTACATCCAAAATGGAAGAAACTCTGGATAGTATTGAGCAGGGTAAAGAAGACTGGCAAAAATCCGTTAAAGACTTTTATGATTCTTTTAAGAACGATATAGAAGCTCTAGAGAAAAAAATTCCCGAGATTAAAGACAGTATAAGTGAAAAAACTGATAAAAAATGTCCCAAATGTGGAAAGCATTTAATCGTGAAATGGGGACGTTATGGTAAATTTCTTGCCTGTCCGGGTTATCCTGAAGATTGTGAAGGTTATACCGAACCTCATTCCGATGATATTTTAGATGAGAAGTGTCCGAAGTGTGGGGGAAAAGTGATTTTAAGACAGGGTAGATTTGGGAGATTTAAAGCCTGTGCCAATTATCCTGATTGTGACTGGAGTGCTCCTGTTTCTACGGGTGTGAAATGCCCGAAATGTGGTAAGGGCGATTTTATCGAAAGAAAATCCAAAAAGGGAAGGATCTTTTATCCCTGTTCAGAGGAGGATTGCGATAATGTTATATGGAATAAACCTGTCGCGGAGGAATGTCCGAAATGTAATGCTCCCTTTATGGTGGAGAAAGTAACAGCGAGACAAACTTACCTTTACTGTCTTAAATGCAAACATAAGGAAATGTAAACTACTAGAGCAATTAGTATATTGATCAATCGTTATATTATTTTATTGCTTGTTTAATAAGAAAAGAGAAAGTTAGAGAGTTAGGTTCTTTGTAATCTTTTTTGTTCAAAAGTATTTCGGGATAAGGGGTTTTTTACTCATAAATTCAATTTACACAAACTGATCGCGTATTTCTTAACCTTGACATTGAAATTCAAAATATTAATATATTTCGGAATTTGTTTCTTTGGTGGAATAATGGATCATTTAACAAAATTGGAAAATAACAGCATTTATATTATAAGAGAAGCTTATTATCAGTTCCAAAAAGTTGCTGCTTTGTGGTCTATTGGTAAGGATTCTACAACGCTTTTGTATCTTATAAGGAAAGCTTTCTTAGGAGAAGTTCCTTTTCCTGTTGTGCATATAGATACCGGTTATAAATTTAAGGAAATTTATGATTTTAGAGATAAGTACGCTAAAGAATGGAATTTTAAACTTATTGTGCATCGTAACGAAGAAGCTATTCGTTGTGGTATGGGACCGCATAAGTCTAAATCAGAATGCTGTACCCAGTTAAAAACTAATGCCTTGAAGGATGTCATGAATAAGCATGGATTCCGGGCTCTTTATCTTGGAATAAGAAGAGATGAGCATGGAATAAGGGCAAAGGAAAGAGTTTTCTCTCCGCGGGATGAGGATTTTGAATGGAATTATAAGAATCAACCCCCGGAACTCTGGGATCAATATAAATCCAAAGCTAAAGAGGAAGAACACTTGAGGGTTCACCCCCTGCTTGGATGGACGGAAGTGGATATATGGAGATATATTAAAAAAGAAGAAATTCCGGTAGTTAGTAATTATTTCGCTAAGAATGGTAAACGTTTCAGGAGTATTGGCTGTGAACCCTGTGTTGATCCTATTGATTCTGATGCCGATACGCTTGATAAAATAATTAGAGAACTTAAAAAAACAGATATTTCCGAGAGAAGTGGCAGGTTACAGGATAAAGAATCGGATTATATGATGCAAAAATTACGAGCGCTCGGATATATGTAAGTTTTTTATGCGTGACAGAAGTCCTTTAAATTTTGTTTTGGTCGGGCATATCGATCACGGAAAGTCAACTTTGATAGGGCGTCTCTTTTATGATACGAATTCTCTTCCGCCAGATAAGATAGCCGAACTTAAAAAAGCATCAGAGGAAAGAATGGATGGAGAAATGGAATTTGCTTTTATAATGGATCATTTTCGGGAAGAACGAGAACAGGGTATAACAATAGATATCGCGCATACTTTCTTCCACACTGACAAAAGAGAATATGTGATTATAGACGCGCCGGGTCATGTCGAATTTGTTAAAAATATGCTGACCGGCGCTTCACAGGCGGAAGCGGCGTTGTTGATTGTTGACGCGGAAGAAGGTGTCGGAGAACAAACAAAGAGACATGCTAATCTGGTATCGATGCTTGGTTTAGAGCAAATAATTGTTGTTATAAACAAAATGGATATCGTCAATTATGAAGAAGCGCATTTTAATACTCTTAAAGATGAAGTTCAAGGATTTTTAAATTCGATAAATTTAAACCCGGATTATTATATCCCCATTTCAGCTTTAAAGGGAGATAATGTAGCAAAACATTCAGAAAAGATGAAATGGTATAAAGGTATGACGGTTCTCGAGTCACTCGATTCTCTTGAGAATGATGTTCCTCCCGAGAGTAAAGGTTTGATTTTTCCTATACAGGATGTCTATAAAATATCAGGTAAAAGAATTGTGGTAGGTAGAATAGAATCAGGAGTACTTCGTACTGGGATGAAAGTGAAAATACTTCCCGGTAATGGTGAAACGACTGTAAAATCTATAGAGAAATTTAACGAATCAACGGATGAAGCGGTGGCGGGAGAATCGATAGGGATTACAACTAATGACCCAGTTTTTCTTGAGAGAGGGAATGTTCTTTGTGTAGAAGAAAAAGAACTTACTATAGATGATAAGATTAGTTCCAGCCTTATATGGTTGTCAAAAGAATCTTTCAGTAAAGATGAGAAAGTAGGTTTTCGTTTGGCAACTCAAGAGACTAAAGGAAATATTACGGAGATTAGAGAAAGAGTAGATTCTTCTTCTCTTGAAGTTTTAGAGGAAAAAGCTTCTTCAATTAACAATCTTGAAATAGGAGAGGTAGAGATAAAAACAAAAAAACCAATCGCTTTTACGAAGTTCGTAGATGTTAAAGAAATGGGAAGATTTGTCCTGGTTAGAGGCAACGACGTAGTAGCCGGCGGTATTATCCTTTGAGGAAATTCTGTGGAATTTAGTGTTTCCGTTATAATTCTCATAATTTTTGTATCTTTTATCGCACAGTTTTTAAATACTGCCCTTGAAGAGGGTTTTGGCACTATCGTTGTACCTGTTTTTATTTTACTTGGGTTCAATCCCATTCAAATTGTGCCTTCCCTTAACGAAGCAATAACCTTTCTTGTAGCGCTTTTAGTTTATCTTTTAAAGGTGAAAGTTATCGATTTTATGCCTGTCCTTCCGTTACTCTTTGGCAGTGTTTTAGCAATACCTTTTGCGGTTCGTATGGTGCAGAAGAGCGATGGGAAGAAGCACGTCATCGCGATTGGTGTAATAACCGTTTCTCTTGGATTGGCTACTTTGATGAAAGTTCTATAAATATGGGAGTCTATAATGTTTTTAAAAAAAAGAAATAAGAAAATAGTTGTTTTAGGTATCGATGGTGTCCCATACAGTTTTTTAAGAAAGGGAATGGATGAGGGGAGATTTGAGAATATAAAAAAAATAACTAAGGAAAACGGAGATTTAAAAAAGTATAATTCGGTTTATCCGACTGTTTCATCTGTAGCATGGACCTCATATATGACAGGTAAGAATCCGGCAGAGCATTCTATTTTCGGTTTTGTTGATCGAAATTTCAAACCTTTTACTTTAAAAATTCCTCTGGCTGCGGATATAACAGCCAAAACGTTCTGGAAAAAACTTTCCGAGGAAGGGAAGAAAGTTCTTGTTATGAATGTTCCCGTTACTTATCCCCCCGAAGAAGTTAATGGGATTTTGGTGTCCGGTTTTCTTACTCCGGTTATAGAAAAAGTAGTTAAACCTTCTTCCTATGTTAGCTATTTGAAACAAAAGGGTTATATAATCGATGTCGATCCGCGCTTTGGTCATACTAACAAAAGAAAATTTATGAATGAGCTACATAAGGCGCTTGATATAAGAATGGAAGTTTTTTTTGATCTGTTATCAAAAGATGATTATTTTCTTGCCCAATGCCATATAATGGAAACAGATAGAATCAATCATTTTTTCTGGGGGGATTATGAGGATAATGGTGAGTTTAAAGAGGATTTTGATAAATTTTACTCTAAACTGGATGAATGGATAGGGAAAACGTATGAGTTGCTGGGTGATGAGGATATATTTATCGTTTTATCTGACCATGGTTTTTGCAAAGTTAAATATAATGTTCAGTTAAATCAATTCTTAGAGGATGAAGGATATCTTTTATGGGAGGTTGATAATCCCCGTAATGTTACAGAACTTATCCCTGACTCAAAAGCTTTTTCCCTTATTCCGGGCAGGGTTTTTATTAATCTCGAGGGAAGAGAAGCGAGGGGTTCCGTTTCGACTGATGAGTATGATAAATTAAGAGAAGAACTCAAAGATAAATTATTGGATTTAAAATCTCCTGAAGGTGAGCAGATAATAGAGAAAGCTTTTTTGAGGGAGGAGATATATTCGGGCGATTATATCCAGAACGCTGCGGATATAATAGTTCATCCAAAATGGGGTTTCGATTTAAAAGGTAACGTAAATACTAGTGAGCTATGCCAGAAGCCCAATGCAATAGATGGTATGCACACGTATGATGATGCGGCTATCTTTGGAAGAGGGATCGATTTGGGTAAAGTAAATTCTATTCAAGATCCTTTGAGGATTTTACTTGGAAAGTAGATTAATATTCTCTTAAAAACTTTTTACCGGTTTTCGTTATATAATGCTTGAATCTCCTTATTCGAGAGCGCCCGGTTGTAGATCCGAAGATTGTCAATTTCTCCAGCCAGAGATTGCTCTTTTGCAAAAACTACAGTACCTCCAGATGAAAAATCTTGTTCCTGTCCGATTATGACTCCTCCCTCTCCGATATTTAAGTCTGTATCGCCTACATATGCATCTATGGCATTATCATCTGTGTATAAAATTCCCTTTGTTCCATTTCTTGTGAATATTAAAGAGTGCCATTCCCTGTCGAGGATAGTCGTGTCTATGGGGAGAGTTTGTCTGCTATCTTCAATGCTGAACTCCCATGCTTTAAGCTCGCAGTTATGATACAATAAGAAAGCATTACTTTGGCTTTCCCTTGAACCAGTTATAACAGCGTGGCCTGGTCTATGTCCTTCTCTGTGAATTGTATCAAGTTTAATAAAAAGAGAAATAGTAAAGTCGCCAAGTTCATCAAGAACGGTATGCGGAATGGTCATATAGTCTTTGGTGTTATCTCCGATTTTTAGAACGCTATCAACAGATGCGTTGCCCATAAGGGTTCCATGATTTTCGTTTCCGCTTTCGTCGTTCGCGTTTCCATTAAAAAGATATTCGGCGACTAATCCATCACGTGGAATATCGGAAATGGTTATTGGGTGTCCCTGGGACCATCCTGATGTAGCTTCTTTTTCGTCTTTTGCATGTATTCTGACAGAATAAGTTCCTTTTTCTGTCCATTTGTGTTCCGACGCGATTATGTTTCCTGAGGGCAGGAAATTACTCCAGTAGGATAGTGTCCCATCACCCCAGTCAAATTGATAAGATATACTGTTTCCTTCCGGATCAGTTGTGCTCGCATAAAAAGTGTAGGTATTGCCTGTTGATCCACTGTCGACTCCTAAAGGTGCAGGAGGCCGATTGGGGGGCATGTTGGAAGTGTCATTTGGAGTAATAATTATAGAAAGAGGTGTTGACCATTCTGTAGTTTTATCTTCTGTATCGTTAGCTCTTACGCTTATATTATAATTACCAGTATTATTCCATGCATGTGTTGCTGATACTATTTCCCCGGATTCCAGGAAATCGCTCCATTGTGACAGGTTTCCATCACCCCAGTCGAATTGATAAGATATGTTGTCACCGTCAGGGTCTGTCGTGGAAGAGGTGAAAGCTAAAGTATTGTTAACTTCAGCGGTAGATGGTCCGGAGGGAGAAGAGGGTACCAAGGGTAACCTGTTTTTTGTACAATTAAGCAGAATAAACAGAATTAATGAGAGAAAAATAGTCTTTATTAAATTTTTTATGAATACCTCCTCTTAATATTATAACTACAATCATAATTATAATTATATTAAAAAATATGTCAATAGTGAAATTCCTCCAAAACGGGAGAGTTCAGGCACATTTGCCAGTATATAAGGTTAATTGAATCCTTTTTTGCGTTTAGTTTGAGCATCTTTTCATATTAGTATAAAGATTCCAATTGCGGAAGAATTTCTATTTTGGCTTTTTTAAAGTCTTCCAGATTATCAATCTCAACGAAAGGTAAATCCTTGAAAGGTGCAATTTTGATGAGCGGCTCTTTTTTTACCAATAAGTTCATAGCGCTTGTATCATAAGCTTTGAAGTCGCCTTGGGCAAGTAATTCTTCTATCACAATTAGGTATTTTTCCCATCCGGTCTTTTTAAATTTGGCTATACCCGTCCATTCACCGAAAGCCTCATTTAAAGGTATAGATTTGCTGGACTCTAATAAGTCGTTACCGGCTACACGTACTTTCATCATCTCTTCATCACAAATAGTTTCTTCTACTGCTAATACGATTTCGGAGCTATTTGCGATTGTCTTTTTTAAAATCTTGGGATGATAGAATATATCCGAATGTAAATATAAGAAATCACTACTTTTAACAAAATCTTTAGCAAACCAGAGAGAAGCCATGTTATTGGTTGTCGCATAGAATGGATTAAATATGTACTCATAGTTATTACCCAGTTGTTTGAGAAAATGATCTTTCTTATATCCAACCACAAATGCTATTTCTTCAATACCGTAGCTTTTTAGTGCTTTAAGAGAGTACTTTATCAATGGATGTTTGCCAATTTTTAAAAAACATTTCGGAATATTTTTCGATAAGGGTTGTAGACGCCTTGATTCTCCAGCTGCTGCGATGACTGCTTTTAATTTATTCATAAATTCTTTCTAAAATTTCTTGTAGATCTCTACGGGTAAGTTGTCTTGGATTATTTGTTACTCGTTCGGGATGAAACCCTTCATCTAGGATTATATTTATTCCATCTTTAGGGATACCTGCTTTTTTTAATGTATCAGGTAAGCTAACTTCACGGGATAAAGTTTTAAGTCTTTCCTTAAAGTCCTCACTGCTTTTAGAATCTACAACATCAAGAAGGTGTTTTATTTTGTGTTCGGGTACTGATTTTGAATTATATTCCCAAAACTCGGCTAAAGTTAAAGAACAGGCTACTCCATGAGGTATCTTATAATACAGTGTCATGGGATACGAAACAGAGTGAACTGCCGTTGTTTTTGTATTGGAAAAGGCCAAGCCCGCGTAAAGACTTGCCTTAGACATTGCCACACGATGTTCAATATTCTTTAATCTTCCGATAAGAGGTTTAAGGTGGCGTAATATTAATCTGACAGCTTCTATAGCATATAAATCGGAAATCGGATTTGAATGAAGTGACCAGAAAGCCTCTAATGCATGGGAAAGAGCATCATATCCTGTGTATGCGGTTTGAAAAGAAGGCAAACTTAGTGTTAAGGATGGATCGACGATTGCGGTTTCAGGGAACATGAATTCATGTGATAAAGAGTATTTTTTATTTTCTTTAAAATCCCAAATGCTTGCCCATGGAGTTACTTCACTGCCCGTTCCGCTTGTTGTAGGAATTGCAATGAAAGGTAAACCTGGTTTTGGTGGGGATGTGTTTTTGTGCAAAAGAAAATTTCTTAAGTCCTCTGATTGGTTGGAAATGAAAGCTGCTGCTTTGGCAAAGTCCAATACACTGCCACCTCCAATACCTACAATCAGATCTGTTTTTCCCCATAACGACAATACTCTCTCAATATCCTCAACGTTTGGGTTTGAACTAATGCCCCCAAATTCTTGTATTTTACAATTTGAAAAAATATTTTTAATGGTATTAATTACGCCTATCTTTTTCATAGCACTCTTACCATAGAAAAGCGCTAATTTAAGTTTTTTTGTTCCGAGAATCCTTTTCAATGTATCTTTATACGATTCTACGCCAAAATGGATTCTTACGGGGTTATAGAAAGAAAAACCTAATTCGTTCACTTATTTCTTGAACATCCCCATGAATCTATCTCGAATTTCTTCAGGGGATAAAGTCGGGCGTTTCGATTTCCGATTCGCTGTTTTTCGAATTTTAACATGTAACATTGAAGGGCCTTTCTCTTTTTGAAATTGATTGAAGTATTTTAACATTGTTTTCAAGCTGTAAACGGTTACTGCTCTTCTATATCCGGCATATACGGCTAAATGCGGAAAAGATAGCGTATTTGAGGTCGATTTTTGTCCGCCCGTAGTATCGTAACATGCGTTATCAAGTACAATATGTATGTATCGGGAAGGTTGATGATAGCCGACAGTAGCAAGAGAACCCATGCGCATGAGAACCGAACCGTCTCCGTCCATAATTATAACTTTACGTTTTGGGTGATTAAGCGCCACACCCAAACCTATAGCTGCTGTTGTACCCATTGAACCTTGCATATAGAAGTTTCCGGGACGGTCATAGGTACAAAATAACTCACGGGATATCATCCCGGTTGCAGATACAACCAAGTCTTCTCTATTAATAACAGAGGCAATTTCCGAAATCGCTTTTTTTCTTGATAAAAGTATTCTTGGAATTTCTGCGTTTTTTATTACTTTACCAAACGTTATTTTTGAATTTTTATTTTGATAACAAGAATTACAGGATTTAAAGTTATCTCTCCTGAGTATAAAAGCCGAGGGTAATGAATTTTCTTTCATGGATGAAAAAGCTCTTTTTAGTGCTGGTTTAATTTGATTTGTTTTAAGAGGAAAATCCTGCTTGTAAATTCCCAATAAATCAAGTAAGTCTTCTGTAATTTTCCCCATAATTTTATGTTGCACTGCATCTTCTTTTGCTTTTGGATCCCCTCTGTGAGAGATTATCAATAGACAGGGTATTTTATAAATATTGGTTAGAGATGTAATTGGGTTGACTATGTTTCCCAATCCTGAGTTTTGCAGCATAACTACACCCGTACGTCCGGTTAATCCGCTGCCGGTTGCTATTCCGATTGCTTCTCCTTCACTTGCAGCTGTAACATAGTAGAGATTATCGTCTGATATTACCTGGTTTATAATTGGTTTCAATAGGGAACAGGGAACACCACTGAAAAATCCTATCTTATATTTTTTTATTTCTTCTAAGAAGGCAAGGGCTTCGATCATCTTTATCTCCTAAATGGTTGCTCTCGAGGATAATTCTTTAGTTGCTATTTCAATGTCCTTTTTCCTGTGAATTTCCATCCATCCTTTAACAATCTCTAGTCCTTGTACAGTAAAACCTCGCTCAATGATTTCTTGTAGTAAGTCAGTGATTCCGGCTTTATCAAAAGATTTGGCTTCGTAAAATTGTCCTTTAACGTTTGCCAGACAATCATGGTAAACCTTACGCAAAATTCTAACACCTTCTTCAGAAAAGTAAGCAATACCTGTAAATTCGTAATCAGCTCTCTCGAAATTTATATTTTTCCCAATCTGTGATATTTCCATTTTCTTGACTGAATGTAGGCTTCGATAGTAATCCCTTTGATGGCTGCGACTTATTACAAGATCAAGTTTCTTATCTATATCGTGTCGATGATAGTGATAGGTATTGTCAACAGCTAAGATTATATTGGCTTCGGAGGAGTAAAGTTGTTTTAGTATTTCTTCGTTAAAGAGAATATCAGAGTAGACCAATATAAATCCGCCTTCCATATGTTTTTCTGCGCAGAATAGTGAATATAAACTATGCTTCTTATTATAATGTTTATTTTCGCATGTTATAAGGTTGCCTTCATCGGAAAAAGACTGAAATTGTTTTCCCTCGTATCCCTTAACTATAACTACTTCACCTACATCTATTTTACGAATGCTGTCCAGTTGGTGTCTTAAGATTGGTTTTTCGTAAACCTTTATTAATGATTTAGGAGATTTACTGAAGACAGGATCCTTTCCTGCTGCCGGAATAATAACAGAAATACGTCGAGTTTTTGAGAATTCACGATCTTTTTCTTTTATTTGATCAAACCCAACTTGTTTAAAGATAGCTGATACAGCTTCACAAAGAGGGTCCGCTTCAAAGCCTCGGTCGCTTGATAATATTGCTTCAGCAGCTTGTAACATGGCTTTGTATCCTGATCGCAGAAGATGATTGGCGTGAATTATTATGTTAAATCCATGCTCAGCTAATTCTTCGTCAGTAATCAGATTATACGTTGTCGGAACGCATACAAGGATTGGGCGATAATTAAACTGCGCACAAAATTCATCGTAAGAATCGGCAAATTCTAAAATGCTTTTTGGGGTTTCACTTTTAGAATGTATCATAATTCCGTCTACACCTGCTTCGATATACTTCTTTGCTCTCATAAAAGCGTTTTCAATGCCTAAACCGGCAATTAGACTTTCTATTCGGGCTATTATCATAAAATCTTTTGTGGTTCTTGCATCTTTTCCGCGAATAATCTTTTGAGCAAATACATCAGGTTCATCTAATTTTTGTTTTGCAAAAGGGTCCAAGCTGTTTCTTTTCGGGAAGGTCTTATCTTCTATAATAACTGCTGATACACCTAATCTTTCAAGACTATGTACAAAATATTCGAATTGTGTCGGAGGCCCACCTGTATCTCCATCAACAATTATGGGTTTAGAGGTAACATTGATTATTTCTTCTATAGTGTGTAGCCTCGATGAGGTTCCGACAATTTCAGCATCGGGTAAGCCCTTTACTGCGGAATCGGTAAGACTGCTTTCCCAGAAGCCGTCAAATTCTACGAATTTCTCGTTTTTTTCAATACGAACCGTTTCTCCTATTAAGGCGCTGAGCCCACTGTGTGCTTCGATTATTCTAAGAAAGCCTTTACTATCAATTAGTTTTCTAAGGCTCTTTAGACGAGCCTCAGGAGTTATTTTATGTTTTAAAGACATCTTTTAATTGTCCGGATGGTATCTGTTTTTCTTAACATTTTTATTATATTTTTTATTTTGCATAAGTAACGAGAATTTCTATCTCTTTATTTACTATTGTAAACTAATTGTTTAGTTCTTTTTGTCAAGTACTCTGTAAAATATTGTTATCACCAGAAATAAATTTAATATTTGGGAGATCGAAGGCGGCATTTATAAGAAAAATATAGTTCTTATCTTGAGATATTTTCTTTCTGGATTGTCAACCAGGTATTTTTACTTGACATTTTCCCCTTTGATTTTATATTCTATTGAAAATGAGAATGAGAAAAAAATTGTTAAAAGGGGATAAATCGCAGAAGGCTGTAAAGGATGTATATGCTTTGGTCTTTTTTAGACCGATATCAAAGAAGTTATCAAGATTCTTTGTTAAAACAAGTATTACACCTAACCAGGTTTCCGTACTCTCGGTTACATTGGGTGTAATTTCGGGAGTGTTTTTATTTTTTGGTTACAATTATATTAGCGCAATTTTCCTCTATTTTTCTTTTGTTTTTGATTGCGTGGATGGAGAACTTGCAAGATTACGAGAACATTTTACGAAACTTGGCTTTTGGATGGAAGCTGTTTTAGATAGAATCCCCGACATATTCCCATTTTTCGCTATGGGTTATTTAACAGGCAAATGGTTGTATGTGGCATTGTCTATTACGTGTTTATTTTTAATACGAACTATTATATATGTTAATTTGATAACGATTGAGAAATTTGGGTTAGAAAATTCTGCCAAAAAAAGAGGGCTTTTCACAAGAAATAAATTTAATGTTTGGTTTAGATATACAAAAGCTGCTCATATTCTTTTTTTAATTCTTTTTATACTGATTCGTCAATACGATATTTATCTTCTTTTGTTCTCGACTGTTGGTTTTGTATACTTTTTGGCAGTTAGTGTAATTGCAGTTTTATCATGTAAAGAATTTGATTCGATGGGTAGGGATGTGGGGAAGTATCTTTGAGATAAATATGAAGGTTTTTGAATATTAGTAGATTGTGAATTTTTTCTTAATACAGTATTAATTTTGAGATATTATTTTCTATACCATTTATTGGTTTGTCTTGATAGAATATTGAATAGTAGCACATTGTTATATTATGATTGGAATATATCGGTATTGATAGAAACCTTACCAGGAAGTTTCCGGGTAGATAGAAGTGATTAATTGAGAGCACCTTAGTTGTTTTTTCTTTTAATTTTTAAGGTTATGAAATATCCGCTCTGCAGAGAAAAATAAATGAAATTACATATTAATAAAGCGGTTCCCAGTAAATTTATAGGAGGCAGAGTGTTTTTTAAGGAAGCTATTACTACTATCATAAAAATTAAGCCGACAAAAAGCGAAATGGCAGGGACTTTTGGAGTTCCTCTCGCAATCATTATTGTCGCCATAAGGGCGCTCATGAAGAAGAACGACATCGCAAAAGCAAGTAGAGTAGTTTGGCTTCGATACACTAGAAATTCTTCTCTGTAAAGTAATTTTATTATCTGAGGTCCAAAGAAGAAATAGATAGTAGTTATTGCGATATCTATTAATATAAAAAGTCCCAGACTCTTATAAATATATCTTCTAACTTTATTATCATTCCCCTCGGAATATGCCCTGGTAAGGTTTGGAAGTAGCCCTATGCAGAGAGTGATGAGAAGAGTTCTTATCAGTTTCAATGGCATAGTTATTGCGCTGAAAATACCCGCGTAGTAATCCGGATTATCCGTTACTACAACTTTTAGAATGAGAGGTCCTGAACGCAGGATGCACTGGTTCATAATAGATGTCATCTTAATGGCTAATACGAATCTTAATATGTTAGAGAAATTACTATTGTTCTTAAGGTTTTTAAAAATATTTTTCCATTCTAAATTTTTATCCGGATTTTTGAATATCAAAATAATAGTAAAAATTAAAATTACAGGAATAGGAGATATAACGATGCTCCAGCCGGCTTCCGTAACGCCTTTACTCCAGATTTTTATAATGAGAAATAAAAATCCAAGAGTTAGAAATTCCTTGGTTCCGATTCCGAAAGAAAAGATGTGAAATCTTCTGTATCCCTGAAATATCCCATTATAAAAAAGGTAAATGGATAGGAGGATTATTCCAAAAAGAAACTGAAGCAGCATAATACTTTCCGAGTTGAAGAATTTATTGGTTACCCACTTTCTAAATAAAAGGGTTAATCCGATAAAGAGTATTAATGTGATAAGAAATATTACAATAGAAGATTGTATCGTTTGTTCAATTCCTTTTTTATCTTTTTTTGCTTCAAAGTGAGCAATATTTCTCGATAAGTTTAGAACTATACCTGCAATTACAACTGTGGTCGTGAAAAAGACAAAATCATATAGAACTTTTAAGAGACCGTATTTTTCTACTCCGAGCCATCTTCCTGCAAAGATATCGAATAGAGCCAAAAAAACGCCGGCTGATCCTTGTCCTATTAAAACATAGATTGAACCTTTTCTGACTCCCTGATTCATTGTATCTTTGATAGAATATTTGTTTTTTTGAAAAAAACAAGGTCGTTTATATTTTTCATCCTCTTTATTTCAATTGAGTACACTTGACAACATAGCGTTTTTTTATTAAGTTCCGTTCGCTTTATTTAAGATAAAAAGATTTAATTGGCTTCTTTGACCTTTGCTGAAAATCTAAAAGCATAAGAAATTGATGGAGTAAAGGAGTTATAAATGTCGGAAAGCTTATTTTTGGATCGAAAGAAATTAAGTTTGATTTTTATTTTTATTCTTTTTGCGTTATCTTTAATATATTTCGCTCCGCTTTTAACACCTTCCAAAATGATGTATGGTTCGGATTGGCTTCTTTCGGGTTATACATCCCAAGCTTCACTGACAGAATATATGAAGTCGCATTGGCGTTTTCCTATGTGGGACAGCTATAATTTTAGCGGGCATCCTATTGTAACTGCCGGAGGCGCAGGAGCAATGGTTTACCCTCCTCATATCTTATATTTTGTTTTTCCGGTACATTACGGCTGGACTCTTTTATTCATATTGCATATGTTTCTCGCGGGATTAGGGATGTTTTTGCTCCTCAGAGAGTATAAAATATCGGAATTTCCTGCTTTGCTTGGGGCAGTTATATTTATGTTTTCAGGGCAGTTGATTACGACTACGTACGCGGGTCATCTCGGTAGAATGATAGGCGCTGTCTTTTTGCCTTATTCGTTTCTGTTTCTACACAAAGCCTTTGAAACTAAAAAAATTAGAAATTTTATTATTTTCGGGGGTTTGACTGGGTTGTTCATACTTGCAGGGCATACTCAGATTTGTTACTGGGGTATGATAGGTGTTTTATCTTATTTTATTTTTGAGCTTTTTCATAGAAAAAAAGAACTCGGTAAAGGAGATATTATAAAGATCGGTGGTTTCTTTTCTGCCGGGATAATTGTTTTAATTCTGATAGTTCTAATTAAACTTTTGCCGCCCGCTTTATCTTTGAGTTACGGCGCACGAGGAGTTACAAGAGGTTATGAATATTCGACTTCATGGTCTATCCCAACGTCGGAACTACTAAATCTTATTGCTCCGCATTTTTCGGGTATTTTAAACAATTATTGGGGAGAAAATTTCTTCAAACTTGATTCCAGATATTTAGGAATATTACCTCTTATACTCCTTGGGTTCGCTTTTTTCTATAAAAAGGAAAAACGTTTAGTCAAATATTTTGTTTTTTTTACTGTAATTAGTTTAATATTAGCTCTTGGTAAAAATACGCCTTTATTTAGAGTATATTATTACCTTGCTCCAATGGCTAAGAAATTCAGAGGACCTGGTATGTTTTTTTTCCTTGTAGCTTTTGGGGTTTCCGTTTTGACGGGTTTGGGAGCGGAGGCAGTTTTGCAAATTAGTAAAGGTAAAAATAAGGAAGAGAAAAAAAATGCGAGTTTGTATTTGTATATACTTTTAGGATTGATTTTCCTTGGAGCTTTAATTGTGACTCTTGGAGACAGTAGTATCTTGAATTGGATGAAAAGTCATTTTGCTGTTACCTGGAGCGGTGAATTAAGCCGGTACGATATCCAGCAAAAAATCTATCTTATGAGTAAGAATTTTACGAATTTCAAAAAAAGTCTGTGGATATCTTTTTTACTCTTTTTCTTAAACGGAGCTTTAATAACTGCTTTTCTGAGAAAAAAAATCAATTCTCAAGTTGTTTTTCCCGCGCTGGCTCTTTTGTTGTTAATGGATCTATGGCCTATTAATAAGAAGTATCTTTCTGCGGTATCGAGACCGGAGAAATATTTTGCTGCTGATGAAGTTACAGAGTTTATTAAGAAGAGGAAGAATCTGTTTAGAGTGTTTCCTTTTAACTATGAAGGTAGATCCCAGAATTCATATTTTCAATTTCATAAAATTGATAATGTTGGTGGATACGGTCCCAATCCTCCGGGAAGATATCAGGAATTTATTGGAGCAGGTAAGAGTGTTATGTTTAATCCCGTAAATTTCATCGAATATCCGCATCTTTTATCTATGTTAAACATTAAATATATAGTATGTCCTCGCTTGCCGGAAGATTTATCCAAATATGACGAGAGTACAAGGCAATTGATCGAAAGATATAAGAATTTTTATTCGAATTTTGAAATTGCGTTTATCGGAAGACAATATCAGGTTTTAGAAAATAAAGATTTCCTTCCCAGAGTTTCTCTGATATATAGTTATAGTGTCCTTGATAGTGCTGAGGAGGTAATGAATAGAATTTTATCTGCCGATTTTAAACCGGGAAACATTACACTTTTAGAGGAAGAGCCGAAAATTCTTATCTCAGTAGGTAGTGGAGAAATTAATATTGTTAAAAATGATGTCAATGAAAGGATCTTTGACGTGAAGACTGATAGACCGGCATTTCTTATTATCAGGGAAAATTATCATCCGGATTGGAAGTGTTATGTGGATGGGAAAAAAGAAAAAATTTATAAAGCCGACTATATTTTCTACGGGGTTTTTGTTCCCGAGGGAGAGCATGAAGTTCGTTTTGTTTGTAAGTCCTTGATATTCAATATTGCTTCTTTATTAAGTCTAATAGGTTTTGTAATATTTCTATTTGCTATAGTCTTTTGTGTTAAAGTTAAGAGGAAGTAATCCGTGAAAAAGATAGGTTTGTTGTTTGGTACCAGACCGGATGCGATAAAAATGGCGCCTGTGACTTTAACTATAAAAGAATCTAAGGATTTTGAGCCGTTTATTATTGCAAGTGCTCAACATGCGGGCCTGCAAATGTTTGATAAATATCAACCTTTTCCGGAAGAACTAAATAGAGTTTTTATTGATGCTTAATGAATTCTTTTTAGGCATACATAATCCATTGCTAATTCAGATACCGAAAAGGATTTATCCTCGCTTTAAATGTGTTTCAGATGAAGAAGTAATTATTCTTAAGATTCCAACAGAGATTTATAATTACGAAGATCCCGATGAATTCAGGATAGATCCACATAATAATGACACACCTTTATGACTGGAATGAAAACTGATAAACGAACAAACCAGCAAACCATAATGAATGTCTTATATATAACAACCGCTTTCCCTCGCCACTCTAACGATAGTATTACTCCATGGCTTGTTAAAACCATCCAGCTATTAAAAAAGAAAGAAATAAACATTGATGTCTTTACGTCTGCTTATAAGGGTCTTACCTATAATAAAATTAATAATATTGATGTTTTCCGTTTCAGATATTTCCTTTCTTCTTTTGAACGACTAACTCATGAGGAAATGACTCTTGAACGAATGAAAAAAGGATTGTTTTATAAAATACTTCCTATCTTCTACATTATTTTTGGAGTAAAGGGTATACTCTTTCATTGTAGAAGAAGGAAATATGACATAATCCATGTCCACTGGCCATTCCCGCATTTCATATTTGGATATATTGCTTCCAGAATGACTGGCGCTCCAATAGTTAGTTCATTCCACGGAGTGGGATTACGCTTTATTAAAAACTCGTCTTTAAACCTACGTCCTTTTCTTAAGTGGGTGGTTAAAAAGAGTAGCATTATAACTGTAAACTCTACCCATACAGCGATGGAGTTAAAAACCTATGACCCCAAGAATCTTAAAATTATACCTTTCGGAGCGGCAGTTGAACCAAAAGGAAAAGTAAAGTATAAAAACTCTCAAGGCGGATATCGTATACTCTTTGTGGGTCGCCTTGTAGAGAGAAAGGGTGTCGAATATCTCCTTGAAGCAATAAATTTATTAAAGGAACGCAAGATTAATGAAATTCAACTCATAGTTGTAGGGGAAGGGAATAGAAAGAATTACCTAATTGAAAAGAAAAATAAACTTGAATTATCTGATAAAAATGTTATCTTTACAGGAAGAGTTTCGGAAGAAGAACTCATAAAACAATATCAGTTATGTGATATTTTTGTTCTTCCGGCAATTATTGACTCCACCGGTGATACAGAAGGTCTTGGCGTTGTCTTACTTGAAGCAATGAGTTTCAAGAAACCAATAATAGCCTCTCGAGTCGGAGGAATAGTGGATATTATAAAGGATAAAGAAACAGGACTTTTAGTAGAAGAGAAAATGCCCGAAGAATTAGCAACTGCTATTGAATTTTTGATTAATAACAAGGAGAAGAGACAAATACTGGCTGAAAACGGATACAGATTCCAGAAAGAATATTTTAGCTGGGATAGAATAATCTCATTAATCCTCAGTAGTTATAAAGGAGTGATTCATGGTAAACGAGAAAAAAATTAAGGATTGGTATAATCAAAGACATTCTACCAAAGCAGAAGATGCATGGCGTCCTTATGAAGCATATCCTATCTTTTTAGATTATTTAGATGTAAAATCAGGAAGAAAATTATTAGATGTTGGTTGTGGGACAGGATACTTTCTTAAAGCAGCAGACCAAAAAGGATTGGAGACTTATGGAGTTGACATTTCTGATGAAGGAGTAAAAATCGCAAAAAAAGTTTCCCCGAATTCGAAAATTATCGTGGGAAAAGGTGAAGATCTGAATTTTCCTGATAAATTTTTTGACTATGTTACTTGTTTAGGCAGTTTAGAACATTTTCTTGATATTGAGAAAGGTATTAAAGAAGTAGTAAGAGTTTCTAAAAATGAAGCATTATTTTGTATAATGGTGCCAAATATTAATTTCTTGTTTTGGAAAATTAGAAGGGCAAAAGGAACCGAACAGTACGATATTAATGAAAATCTATTATCATTGAAGCAGTGGCAAGATTTATTTATCCAGGAGAGACTTGAAATATTGAAAATTTATCAGGATAGATGGTTTATGAAGAAAGCTAATATATTTTTCAAATTAGTATGGGGGGTTCTTCCTTTAAATTACACTTACCAATTTATTTTTATTTTGAGGAAAAAAGGGAAAGTCGCAAGGGAAAGAGTTGTGAGTAAGTGATCTGCGCGTAAGCTTGTTATAGGGCATCGTGAAATTTATAAAAAAGTTTTAAAAAACAGAAAATATTAAATAAAAGTAGCCGCGAGAACAAATTTAACTATATCCCAGTAAAGAGATTTAATATTCTTCAAGTCCGAAAAAAAAGAAAAAATATACAGGGCCAACTATGTTTTCTATGGTGTTTTTATACCTGAAGGAAATCATGAAGTTCATTTTGTTTGTAAATCCGAGATATTTAATTTATCCTTGCTATTATATTTAATCGGTTTGATAACATGTTTCGTTGTTTGTGTTTATGGTCTTGTAAAAAAGAAATTTTAAGAATTAAGAACTGTGAATTAATTAACAATAAAAGTTTTCTTCAATATTTATTCTTTTATTTTTATGGAGTTTTATACATAAATACTAAAAGGAAGCACGGATTTTCCCGGATATGATGTTTTTCCATTGACATATATTGTCAAGCGCATTATTATGAAAGAGAATAATGGTTTAAAGAGTTTTATTTGTAAAGGGTTTATAAATTTAAGATTTTTAAAAATAGGTTAGGTGTAATGGATAATTATAAAAAAACTGTTTTGCCGTCGGGAGTTACGGTGTGTTCCGAATTTATTCCTTCAGCTCTTTCTGCTGTGCTTGGAATTTATATATCAGTTGGTTCAAGGGACGAAGAGGAAGAAAAAATTGGGATATCTCATTTTATCGAACATTCGGTCTTTAAAGGTACAAAAAATCGCAACGA